>JBOIFK010000286.1:0-2482 GCA_050741585.1 Nitrosospira sp. | reverse complement strand
GTTCGAACAAGATAGATGAAGCACAGGCTGAGGCGAGAAGAGCGGCGAATCAAGCCAAGTCCGCCGGCAGGAAGGCAGGCGAAGCCGCCAGTGAGGAGCTCTCCAATCTGAAAGCCGATCTGGGTGACCTTATCTCCCGCATCTCCAGTTTATCGGAGGGGGAGATAGAGGAAGCCAAGGAAAAGCTGCTTGCGAAGTTTGCTTCCACCCGGGAGACCGCCAGGGGCATGGCAGACGACGCCCGCGAGCAAATCCATCATGGTATCGAATGTTCCGAAGATTACGTCAAAGAGCATCCCATGCAATCGGTCGGTTATGCCGCACTGGCCGGCTTTCTGCTGGGCCTGTTGATCACCCGCCGTTAACATTGATCCGGCCCCGGTTTGCAGGGAGCCTTGCACGCCACCCTGTCCAACTGCGGGGCTTAGGGTATCGCCATGTTTGAGACTATCAAGAAAGCCCGGCAACTGGGCGTCATTGCGCTGGAGCGTATCGATGATTACCTGGAGCTGTTGAGAATCTCCGCGCAGATCCAGGGGCAGAATTTGAGGAGCCGGATCATCAGTTCGGTGGTGGTCGCGCTGTTCGCCGCCCTGGGCCTGATATTCCTGGGGCTGGCCATTATCATCACGTGCTGGGAGACTTCCTACCGGGTGGCCGCTGCCTGGGGGGTGGCGGTGGTCTATGCCTTGATTGCCGTGGGGGCTTACGTGTCGGGTCAGAACCGGGTGGATCCCGCCTCCGCTTTTGATACGGTGCGTGACGAGTTGCGGGAAGATATCAAGCTGATGAAGGATGTGGTATGAGCGCTTCTCTCGAAGAGGAAAAGAAGGCGCTATTGGAACGGATGCACGCCAGCCGCACCAACTATCGATCCAGTTTCATCCATGCCCATGAACATCAGCCTGACCATGATCCCCATGCCTTCCCCCGCAGCCATACATTCAGATTTTTGACTCGCCATCCCTATTCCACTGCCATCGGATTGATGGCGGTGCTGGCAATCGTGCCGCGCGGATCATTGGGCAAGGCGGTGAAAGGCAGTGTGGCCGTCACCGCAGGGATATTAGGCAACAAAACCAGGGCATTGATGATGCGGCAATTGCTGCCCTCAGTCGTGCATTTGTTACGATCACATCACTTGCGATCACGCACGCGCCCCTGATGGCTCGCTACGCGGAGTAAATGGATTTTTAAACCTGCCAGGCAAAACGTTTATGCAAGAACATATCTCTTTCAGACTCTCTCAGGAGAATGACCATGGGAAAATATTTTCTAGCTTGGATCTTAGGCGTACCTGCGTCTATTTTAATAATCGTCTACCTTTTAATGAATTAAGCGATTCTGATCCATATTCCCATTATCCAGATTAAAAAGACCAATAGTTGCAATAGTCGTTCTATTTGTTCCATTACTCTCTGTTGCTCTATCGGCCGAAAGCGGTGAATATGGACTGACCAGGCGCTTTTGAAGCCGGTTTCCTTTTAGTCCGGCAGACTTCTACCGTTACGAGAAAAAAGGAAATGCCATGAGCTACTTCTCAATATTGCAAAGCAAAATAGTACTATTAGTCATATCAACTGCACAAATTCTCAGCATTTCCTGTCTGGTTCATGCAGAAATTCCCGCCAAATCAAAGTCACAGGCAATAGCACCTCCCTGGGAATTATATGATACCGATAAAGATGATTACATCAGCGCGGAGGAAGCCGCAGCACAGGAAATGCTACCCGAGACTTTTAACACCCTGGATATTGACCGCGACGGCAGATTAAACAAAGAAGAGTTCAGCAAAGTACCGCCAATTCAGTCGAATTAGCATGAGAGACTGCACCGCATAGCTCAAGCAATAATCTGCATTTTAGATGGCAACCTTTCGCATGCTTTCCGCGTCGCCAAATGCTTCCTGGTTTCGTCCTGCCATCCCTGGGCAGATCCTGGATCTACGCTGCATACCTCGCTATCACTCCCGACGCTGCCCAATATGAGAAATCCTTGAGCCCGGCAACCGTCGCAATAACCTCTGCCTTGTAATAAATCGTTAAGACTCAACCCGCCTTAATTTCCTAGGACCTCCCGCATATTATTTGTATGCGCGCACGTTATGGCATTTCCGCTACAATTACGCGAATGAATTCCACTAACGCAACAGCGGCGTTAAATCACGCTACAGATAACGTAAATAAGGTGCGCGGTAGCATTTTCCTAGTGGGCATGATGGGCGCGGGGAAAACGACTATCGGCAAACTTCTCGCCAATTTCCTGAACAAGACATTTTTGGACTCGGATCGCGAAATCCAAAGAAGGACGGGGGTCAGCGTACCGGTCATTTTTGAAATTGAAGGGGAGACTGGTTTTCGCAAGCGCGAAACAGAAATGTTATTGGAACTGGTAAAAAGTGAAAATATTGTGCTCGCCACCGGAGGTGGCGCGGTGCTGAGTATCGAAAACCGTGAGATATTGAAGCGCAGCGGCACTGTGA
>JBOIFK010000285.1:0-1805 GCA_050741585.1 Nitrosospira sp. | reverse complement strand
ACCCACCAGAACGCCGCCTTTCTTGGCGACGTAGCGCACCGATAACCGCGCTCGATGGCGATAGCCCCAGGTTGCTCCATACACAGCGGGCAATATCAGTTCAGGCTTGACCTTGCCGATATGCCTGAGGCTGTCTTCCAGCATGCGCTGCTTCGCCGCGACCTGGGCGCGAGCGTCCATATGTTGGAGACTGCATCCGCCGCATACCCCAAAATGCCTGCATCGCGGCGGCACTCGCGCAAACCCCGGCTTGAGAATCTGCCCCACCTGCGCGAGCTCGAAATTTGATTTCTTGCGATAGGCGTTATAGGTAACCACCTCACCCGGTAGCGCACCTTCGATGAAGATGACCTTGCCATCCGCGTGCGCGACGCCACGGCCTTCCTGATCGAGGGATTCGATGATGACGGGGGCGAGCATATTTTTTGCTGAGGAATGTCTCCGAAATGACGAGAGGACGAGCGCCAGGCTCGCTACGGCCATTGACCGAGAAATACAGGCCAGTGAGGCTCGGAAGACTTGCTTAAGGTAAAACGTACCAACTCGCATTCGCGTTGATACTGTTCGGCGTCAAAAACACCGCGCATGAGCTGAAAGCGCAAGAATACGAGATAGGTGTTCACCACGTCGGTTTCACAGTAATCGCGGATTGCTGCGATTTCCCCATTCTGAAAAGCGGTCCAGATCTGAGAGCCATCCATGCCGGACTTTCCAGGGAAACCCATCAGTTTCGCCAGGTCATCCAGCGGGGCACTGGCACGCGGCTGATACAATGCCAGCACATCCATTAAATCGAGATGGCGGCTATGATAGCGGCTGAGGTAGTTGTTCCATTTGAATTCCCGGTCATCGTCACCCGTGTCCCAGTAGCGTCGCGCCTGCAGGCCATGAATCAGGCTGCGGTAGTGAAGCACCGGCAGATCGAAGCCGCCACCGTTCCAGGAAACCAGTTGAGGGCTATATTTGTCGATCCCCTCAAAGAACCGGCGGATGAGCTCCGCTTCAGGATCTTCCGCATTTCCTAACGACCAGACGCGAAAATCATTCTTGTCGCGCAATACGCATGAAATTGCCACGATCTTCTGCAGATGCAATTGCAGGAAATCATTGCCCACAGCCTGGCGGCGCAGCTGAAATGCCATGTCGGCAATATCAGCCGGCGCAAGCTGCGGGCCAAGGTCGTAAAGCTTGCGCAGTCCCTCCGTATCAGGAACCGTCTCGATATCAAAAACCAGTACTGGTGTCACATGAAAGCTCTTGGTTGACTTTGCTCAGGCGGGGAAAACACCCGTGGAAAGATAACGGTCGCCACGGTCGCAAACGATCGAGACAATGACCGCATTGTGCACTTCGGCAGAAATCTTGAGCGTCGCCGCCAAGGCGCCCCCCGACGAAATCCCGGCAAAAATCCCTTCCTCTTGTGCCAGGCGCCGGGTCATTTCCTCGGCTTCAGCCTGAGAAACCAGCATAATGCAATCCACCCGGCTGGCATCATAGATTTTCGGCAGGTAGGCCTCCGGCCATTTCCGAATGCCTGGAATCTGGGCGCCCTCTTCCGGCTGTACGCCGATGATCTGAATTTCCGGATTTTTTTCTTTGAAGTATCTGGAGCAACCCATGATCGTGCCGGTGGTGCCCATGCTGCTCACTAGATGGGTGATCTCCCCTCCGGTATCGCGCCAAATCTCGGGGGCAGTGCCTTCGTAATGCGCTCGTGGATTATCCGGGCTGGCAAACTGATCAAGAATAATCCCCCGCCCCTCATCGCGCATCCGCTCTGCCACATCCCGTGCTTCTTCCATGCT
>JBOIFK010000284.1:0-2647 GCA_050741585.1 Nitrosospira sp. | reverse complement strand
TTCAAGGTTTTGTTTCACTCGTGCCGTCCATCCTTTGTCAGAAAATACCAAAGACCGACAGCGGCTACACCTACGATGAGAATTGTCAGTTCCATGATTGGCCTCCTATTAAGGGCTAGTTTTGAAGAATATGACCGATTTGATGACCATGTTATCCTCGTTTTCACCTCTCGGTCTGCCGAACACGTTTAACGTTTAAAAGAACATTTTGTTACTGTCTCAAAGATACCACCTACAAACGGAGGTTTGTCCCCCGCTTTTGTTCGACTAAAGTCAGGAGGAAAAGTTCACAGAAGGGCATAAATTTGCGAAAAAAAACGCAAGTTATTGATCTACCGTTAATATCGCCGCCTTTACCGCCCATAAATAGAGCGCTCTGTGTGTTCCCCAAATTAAGCTTATGTGCGTAGCCCGCTGACTGGCCACCTGGTCCAGCGATCCAGTGGGTTCATTGAAGGCAACGGCCCCCGTTGCACACGCCGTTCGCCACCGCAGAGAAATTCGCTGAGCGTCGGCATCGCGGCGTTCGGGTCTCGCAAGTTCGGAATGATTGGATATACGTTCCGGAACTGGTCGCCCGTCCATAGCGGGGACGCGCGCATACGCTCCAGTCGTGCGCCCTGCGATCTTTTGCCCAGCGATTTCATGTTGTGACCTCCGATCCGAAAGAAGTGATCTTCAGTAAGCAACCTTGAACGTCGGGCTATTCCGGGCGGGTCTTATAGTGATCGTAGATCCTTGTCGTCATAATATTCGCATGCCCCAGCCATTCCTGCACCTCCGCAATATCCGCCAGATCGGTAAAGGTCTTAATGTCTTCAATGTGAATGGTTGCGTGCATCGTCAATAGTGTCGTTGCCCGCGCCCCAACACGGGGCTCAGCTACACCTAAAGTGAAACCGCCAGCCATGGGTTTCCTGGGAAGAAACGCCTATACCCGATTCGCGCATTTGTATTGCGGGAGGATCGGCTGCCGGGTGCGGCAGCCGCTTTCTTTCCAGGCGCTCAGCGTGTTCCGCCTTCGATCCAGCTTTGCAATGATGTCGTCGGCAATCTCTCGCTCAAGCATGTCCTGCCCCGCTTCGTTGACCATGAAGACGGGTATGGCTTCGCTACGATCCAGGTGACTCAGCCATTCCTTGAGGCCTTCGATCTCCTGGCTGATGCCAGGCTGCTGTCATTCCATAATTCCGGCTCATGCCGGATCATCAGTGCGGCAACGTACAGAAAGCGATGATGTAAGCATTCATACTTGTCTCCCAGATAGTTGCAGTTTGCAGGCAGCCGAGTCGGATGGTTCAAATGTCCCCAGTCCGTTGTGGTTTCGGTCAGCCTGACATCTACGCCGCCTGCCACCCATCAAACCGCCGAACATTGTAAATAGTGGGGCTGCCTTGAATAGGCCGAAAGACCGCTATCTTCCCGCTTATTCCTCGAAAAACAATAAAGGCCCGGCAATGGTAAACAAGGCCACCCGTCGCGAAGCTGTGAGCCTTTTCACACGGCTCACGGAGTATGGCAGGATGTCCGGCCATATTTGCCGCCTTGCAAGCATATCGGCCCTTATTGCCGGTCTTGGCCTGGTGCATGATGCATATGGCGACACGAGCGAGGCGCCCGGCAGCCGGGGCAACAGACCTGAACCCATGGTCTTTGATCTGGTTGATCCGCTCGGTGCGCCAAAAGGCAAACTGGAGGTCAATACCTTGTTGGATTATTCGCCGCGCTCAGGCCAGGTCGAGTGGTCGCCGGAAGTTGAATATTCGTTTGCAAAGGGACATTCGATCGAACTGGAGTTGCCCCTTGAGAATACAACCCTAAATGAATACAAGGTTTCCTTGCAGGGCACTTTTGGCCATCTGGCCAAAGGACGAATGATTCATGGCTGGCAGGCCATCGGCCGCCGGAAGATCGAAGAAAAAGTGTATGCGGCGGAACTCCTCTACTTGAATGATTATCGATTTTCCAATCAATGGAGCACGATGAATATGGTTGGTGCCCGGCACACCGCGCTCGGTAAATCCGGCGATATCATCATCTTGATGAATAACAGCTTGTTTTATAGTTATTCAGAAAGCTTTTCGCTTGGTGTCGAATTGAATACCGAAATCGGGAAGCATGACTGGCGATATCGCCTGACGCCGCAGATTCAATATGCTTTCGGCGGAGGTGCGGGTAAAGGTGCATCGATCCAGCTGGGAGGAGGCCCCTCGCAACTGAATGATACGAACAAAACCGAATGGTTGCTTACCTCGCGTGTTATTTATGATTTTTAGCGGTCAGCTTCTTTATCTTCGGCTCATGCATGGCTGACGTCCTCTTAATGTCCAGATGAAAGGCCCGGTGCGGCAGGCTGCCTGCCAGATCTGCCAAGCCCCATGGACCTGGCTACAATTTCTCGGGAATTTTGAATCCCAGATAAGTCAGGTTGCTGATTCCCATCAAAATAAGCAAAGTCTCGGAAAATTCAGGGATAGACATGCCATCCGCGACATACCCGATGAATACCATCCCCAGGACGGTAATCCCCCCTAAAAGTAGCTGCGTTTAGGAGTAGCATTTTCTACTTAAGGAGAAGCTACGATGAAGCGAACACGTTACACGGAAAGTCAGATATTTCAGATTCTGAAAGAGGCGGAGAGTGGAG
>JBOIFK010000283.1:0-9096 GCA_050741585.1 Nitrosospira sp. | reverse complement strand
GCCGCAAATCGTTCACGCCGTACCTCAGCATCGCTAGCCGCTCCACCCCCATGCCAAATGCGAAGCCTATATACTTTTCGCTGTCTATGCCGACATGCTTGAGAACGTTAGGATGCACCATGCCACAGCCCAGCACTTCCAGCCAGCCGGTGTAACTGCATACGCGACAACCGCCGCGACACATCACGCAGCCAATATCCATTTCGGCGGAAGGCTCGGTAAAGGGGAAGAAAGAAGCACGGAAGCGCACCGGCAAATCGTCGCGCTCGAAAAAATGTTGCATAAAATCTGCCAAAACGCCCTTGAGCGCGGAGAAATTGGCGTTTTCATCTACCCACAAACCTTCTACCTGATGGAACATGGGGGTATGGGTCAAATCGGAATCGCAACGGTATACCCGCCCTGGTGCGATGACCTTTAGCGGAGGCTTTGTGCTCTGCATATAACGGATTTGCACCGGTGAAGTATGTGTACGCAGCAAGTGCCCGTCACTTCCATCATCGATGTAGAAAGTGTCATGCATCGCCCGCGCGGGATGATTTTCCGGAATGTTAAGCGCAGTAAAATTGTAGAAATCGGTTTCGATTTCAGGCCCGGAGACCACAGCAAAGCCTACCGAACGAAACAGCGACTGGATGCGCTCCAGCGTAAGCGTTATCGGGTGTAAACCGCCCGTTCCCAAACCACGCCCGGGCAGCGTTACATCCAACGTCTCCTCCACCAATTGCGCTTCCAGTCTTTTTTTCTGTATCGCATCACGACGAAGGTTAAGCGCTGCTTCCAACGTTTCCTTCGCCTGGTTGATACGGCTACCCATGGCAGGGCGTTCTTCAGGCGAGAGCTTACCCAATCCCTTCAGTAATTCGGTTAGGTCGCCTTTCCGGCCGAGATAGCGAGCTTTAGCCTGCTCCAATTCAACGGCATCGTCTATGCCATTGAACAGACTAATGGCTTCACTGAGGAGGGAGTCCAGATTCATGGAAAAAAATAAAAGGTAGGGCGGATGCCCAGTCTAAACAAGAAAAAAGGAGGCAAGGCGTCTCTGCCTTTAGCCTCCTCGCGTCTTTTTTCTGCTACCGACTATATGGCCAGACTGGCTTTGGCTTGTTCAACTATTTTCACAAAGGCTGGCTTATCAAACACGGCGATATCAGCCAATACCTTGCGATCCACTTCAATCTCCGCTTTCTTCAAACCGTTCATGAATACGCTGTAGGATAAACCACATTCACGCGCAGCGGCGTTGATACGAGCAATCCACAACGCGCGAAACTCGCGTTTCTTCTGACGACGATCACGGTACGCATATTGCCCCGCCTTCATCACCGCTTCCTTGGCAATCCGGTAGACATTTTTACGACGTCCGCGGTAGCCCTTCGCCAAATTCAGTACTTTCTTGTGACGGGCATGAGCCGTTACACCACGTTTTACTCTTGACATGGCGATCTCTCCTTAGGCGTAGGGCATCATGGCGCGCACAGACGCTACGTCGCTGCAATGAACACCGACGGTTCCTCGTAACTGGCGCTTGCTCTTCGTGGTTTTCTTGGTAAGAATATGACGCTTGAATGCCTGCGAACGCTTGACGCTGCCGCCAGCTCGCACTTTGAAGCGTTTTGCTGCACCACTCTTGGTTTTCATCTTCGGCATGACACGACCTCTGCTTTAATATGACGCCAGGTGTTTCCTGATGGGAACGCTTTTAAGACCCGGGGATCACTTGTTTTTTCCGCCGGGCAAAGCATCCGCGCCGACTTTGTTACTACGTTATATGGCTTGACACAATGCCGGCTCACCGCACGTCATCCTGCAACCTCAGCCGCTAGTTACTCTCCGTTGACGCCGGGCCTCCGCCTATGGCCGGTGTTGCACTGTCAGTGTCCGTCACTAATTTCGGCTTGGTTTCCTTCGGCTTCGCTGCTTTTACTTCTTTCTTCCGGGGAGACAGCACCATCACCATTTGCCGTCCTTCCATCCTGGGAAACTGCTCCACAATCGCGTGCGGCTCCAGATCGCCTCTTACCCGCTCCAACAGGCGCACACCAAACTCCTGGTGCGCCATTTCACGCCCACGAAAGCGCAATGTAATTTTAGCCTTGTCACCCTCCGCCAGGAAACTGATCAAGTTTCGTAGCTTAATGTTATAGTCGCCCTCGTCGGTATTGGGCCGGAATTTGACTTCCTTAATCTGAATTTGTTTTTGCTTGAGCTTCGCCTCGTGCTTTTTCTTGCTCTCCTGATAACGAAACTTGCCATAATCCATCAGGCGGCAAACTGGAGGTCGAGCGGTAGGCGCGATCTCGACCAAATCTACCTCCGCTTCTTCCGCCAAGGCATTAGCAACCGCCAAAGTGACGATGCCTATCTGCTCTCCCTCTACACCGATCAAACGCACTTCCGCCGCATTAATCTCCTGATTGATGCGCGCTGCTTTTTCTTGAACTATAGTAATTCCCCAAGTCTGTTAATAAATCAAGCCGCGCCAGCACTCAACGATGTCTCCGCTTTAAGACGCTCAATCAACGCCAGTAAAGACATCTGGCCGAGATCGGAACCCGTGCGGGTTCGCACGGCAACCATTTGCGCTGCTACTTCCTTATCACCCACGATGATTTGATAAGGCAATTTTCGTAAACTATGTTCCCGTATTTTATAGGTTATTTTCTCATTCCTCAAGTCCGCGTACGCACGGATGCCATTGTGCTTGAGTTTGTCGGTTACTTTCCGGGCATAGTCCGCCTGTCCTTCCGATATGTTCAGTACGACCACCTGGTCCGGCGAAAGCCACAGGGGAAGCGCCCCTGCATAGTTTTCGATGATGATGCCGATGAAGCGTTCCAATGATCCCAGAATCGCCCGGTGCAGCATCACGGGTACCCGACGGGAATTATCCTCCGCCACAAATTCTGCTTGTAACCGCTCCGGCATGGAAAAATCCAGTTGCAAGGTACCGCATTGCCATACACGGCCGATGCTATCCTTGAGTGAAAACTCGATTTTCGGTCCGTAGAAAGCACCCTCACCGGGTTGCAAATCCCAACTGAGCTTCTTATGGTTCAACGCCGATTGCAGCGAGGCTTCCGCCTTGTCCCATTGCTCTTCCGAGCCGACACGCTTTTTTGGGCGGGTTGAAAGTTTCACCAGAATTTCATTGAAACCAAAATCGGTATAAACCTTCTGCAACAGGTCAATAAATCGCACCGCCTCATCCTGCACCTGAGATTCCGTGCAAAAAATGTGTGCGTCGTCCTGAGTAAACGCACGCACTCGCATGATGCCATGCAGCGCACCGGATGGCTCATTCCGATGGCATGACCCGAATTCCGCCAACCGCAGCGGCAAGTCGCGGTAACTCTTTAGTCCCTGTTTAAATACCTGGACGTGGCCGGGACAATTCATCGGCTTGACCGCAAACTCACGCTCTTCGGAATGCGTAGTGAACATATTCTCGCGAAAATTTTCCCAATGTCCGGAACGCTCCCACAACCCCTTGTCCAGCACTGATGGCGTGCGGATCTCGAGATAGCCATTATCGCGGAACACGTTTCGCATATATTGCTCCACCTGCTGCCAGATAATCCAGCCTTTGGGATGCCAGAACACCATACCCGGTGCTTCCTCCTGGATATGGAACAGGTCCAATTGCTTGCCGAGCTTGCGATGATCACGTTTCTCGGCTTCTTCGAGACGATGCAGATAGATGTCCTGGTCCTCTCTTCTGGTCCAGGCGGTGCCATAAATTCGCTGCAACATCTCGTTGCGTGAATCACCGCGCCAATAAGCACCCGCCAACTTCATCAACTTGAACACTTTGAGCCTGGAGGTGGTTGGCACATGCGGTCCACGGCATAAATCGGTAAAATTTCCCTGTGAATAAAGGGAAACATCCTCGTCGCCGGGTATGGCTTCAATAATTTGCGCTTTGTAATGCTCTCCCTGATCCTTAAAAAAATTGATGGCCTCGGAGCGTTCCCACACCTTACGCTCCACCTTCAGATTGCGGGCGCTGATTTCTGCCATTCGCTTCTCTATTGCCGCCAAGTCTTCCGGTGTAAATGGACGCTTGTAGGAAAAATCGTAATAGAAGCCGTCCTCGATCACCGGACCGATGGTGACCTGCGCTTCCGGAAAGAGTTCTTTCACTGCATGCGCCAGCAAATGGGCGCTGGAGTGACGAATGATTTCCAGTCCTTCCGCATCTTTTTCGGTGACGATAGTCAATTCGCTATCGGTCTCAATGCGGCTGGATGTATCAACCAGCTTGCCGTTCACCTTGCCTGCCAGCGCGGCGCGCGCCAGCCCTGTGCCAATTGACGCCGCGACTTCGCCTACCGTCACCGGCTGCTCATATCTGCGCTCCGAACCATCCGGTAAACGAATGACGGTCACCGACTCTTCCTTTCATAAAAATGTAGGCTACGCTACAAAATATTTCAAATTTCACAGGGCCAGGCTTTCCGCTGCTGGTACCGCAAAACGCATTCTCCCATAGCGCCCATTGGAGGACAACTCAATGCGCAGCCATTGGCAAACATGAGCGTCGCCATTCATGCCCGATACGATCAACAAATCGTAATAGCGTATTAGCTTGCCATAACATGACATGATAACAAACTGGTGGAATAGGTACGGCTCAGATCATTCTTATCGCACCAAGTTCCGATTGACTAGAATGCGAAGAACTCAAGAAGCTGTTAGGGAGCCCCTGAAAATTGGAAGAGGCAGAGGAATTGAAAAAGATATTGATGGTGCCGACCGGTCGGCGCGCATCCGGTCGGCAAATACGTGACGATTGAGTTGATAAGTCTATTTTCCTCAGCCCACCAATCGCCGTCCGCTGTTTTCCTGGAATCAGCCTAAATCCGGCCGCTGGGCAGGGAAAGGCGGGCAGTTTCTGGATGGGAATAAAACGACAACAACGCTGAATGGCGCGACCGCTCAACGTAGAATGTCTCCTGGGGCTTCCGGTTCCTGCCGCGAGAACCCAGGACTATAGGCTGGCCTCGCGCTTAAGCAGTTCTTCGATTCTGAGACCCACTTCCGATTTACCACCGAATACCGTCCCGACCTTCTTTTTGTTGAGGTGTTCCAGATTAATACTGTAGGCTTGGGCCGGAAGCGGGAAGAATTTAACCTCCTTCACCAAAGTCTCTGCATTCTTCATATAGAACTCAACAAGTTCTCTCACTTCAGGTTTTTCCGCTGCCTTAATATTCACGTAAATGAGAATAGGGCGGGACAAAGGTTGGTAACTTCCATCCTCCACCGTTTTAGTGGATGGGAGGATGCCGCCTTTGCCGCCATCAACAGCCACAGCCTTGATCTTTTTTTGATTTTCGACGTAGTAGGCGAAGCCAAAGAACCCAAGGCCGTTCTTGTCGCTCGCGACACCCTGCACCAAAACGTTGTCGTCTTCGGACGCCGTATAATCGCCACGGCTCGATTTGGCCTTGCCCACGATGGCCTCCGTAAAATAGTCAAAAGTGCCAGAATCCGCACCCGCGCCGTAGAGCTTAATCGTGACGTCGGGCCAAGCCGGGTTCACCTGATTCCATTTGGTGATTGTGCCCTGCGCGGCTGGTTCCCAGATTTTTTTCAGTTCTGCGACCGTGATCACTTTGCTCCAATCGTTTTTCGGATTCACGACTACTGTCAAGGCATCATACGCTACCGGCATTTCAACGTATTGAATGCCGGCTGCTTTACAGTCGTCCATCTCTTTTTTCAGAATGGGGCGTGAAGCATTGACGATATCTATTTCACCACGGCAAAACTTCTTGAAACCGCCGCCTGTGCCTGAAATGCCAACCGTTACCCTTACCGCACCCTTCTTAGCTACCTGGAAATCTTCCGCTACTGCCTCAGTGATGGGATAAACAGTGCTGGAGCCATCAATTTTCACGATGCCATCGGCACATGCAATACTGGCAGCGCCAATCAAAACACTTAGCATGGCCGATAATCCAAGTGCTTTACTATCCGGCAATTTCAACATTTCACTCTCCGTTTAATGAATCAGACCGTGTCAGATACCGTTTTAGCGGCATTGCTATGCTAAGTCATGAATATTACCGTTTTGCGACAGCAGCGTTTGAAGCTGGCAAGATCAGCTGACATTCTGTGCCGGGGCTTCAGTCATAAGAGCGTCATGCGCCGTTGATACAATCAAGGGAGCAAATTAAAGATGAACGAAGGAGGGACGATGCCGCAAACCGAAACCAGGGACTTACGTCCGATACATATAGCACGTTTCCTAGCTGTCAGCCGCATGTGTCTTTTTGTCAATTTTGCGAATTTAACAACGGTCGGATTGATAGAAAAGCCGACAAAAGCTCGGGTCCGTAGCCGGTCCATATTTGACCTTTTTTTCAGCCAACAGAATTACTATTGGTCTTCAAAATCCGCAGAATCCGACCTCGATTTCTTAGTCAGACAGGCTGCTATCTTTCAAATATCCCAAAAAGTGCTGCGCGACAAAATTCTCTGTCTGCACAGCTTCTACTCTGCCGCAGTATTTCGCACAACGTCAGCTATTTTCTCTGCCCAGTGCTTAACTTTTCGCTTGGATTCACCCTCCACCATCACCCGTATCAGCGGCTCAGTGCCTGATGCGCGCAGCAGCACGCGGCCACTGCCATCAAGATCGCGCTCTGCTTCCGCCTGAGCTGCCTTAATCGCCACGCTGACATGCGAATCAAATCCCTTGGGAACTTTGACATTGATCAACTGTTGCGGATAAAGCGTTACGCCATGCGCAAGGTCGGCCAGGCTCTTGCTGGAATCGCGCAGGGCATATAATACCTGCAGCGCGGAAATAATGCCGTCACCGGTGGTGTGCTTGTCGATACAAATGATATGACCGGAGCCTTCGCCGCCAAGCTGCCAGCCTTTCTGTTGCAGCAACTCCAACACGTAGCGATCGCCGACATTCGCCCGCGCAAAAGGAATTTTCAATTTCTTGAAGCCATTTTCAATCGCAAGATTGGTCATCAATGTGCCCGCCACACCACCTTTGAGCAACCCATTTTGCTGGCGGTGCCTGGCAATAATGTAGATCAGGCGGTCACCATCGTAGAGCGCACTTTTTTTATCCACCATGACTACGCGATCACCATCGCCATCAAGCGCGATTCCAATATCAGCCTGATGCCGATTGACAGCTTCCTGCACCGCGGCGCTATGGGTCGCACCGCAGTCGCGATTGATATTGAGGCCGTTGGGCTGCGCTCCGATGGCAACAACGTCCGCACCCAGCTCGTGCAGCACGTGACCGGCAATTTGATATGTTGCGCCGTGGGCGCAATCCACTACGATGCGCAAGCCACGTAGATCAAGATGATTAGGAAAAGTGCTTTTGCAGAATTCGATGTAGCGCCCCCGCGCGTCATCAACACGACGCGCTTTACCGAGCTTCGCTGAAGACATGGATTTGATAGGAGCGTCCAATCCCGCTTCTATCTCGCGTTCAGTTGCATCGGGCAGCTTGCTGCCGGCAGCAGAAAAGAATTTGATACCATTATCTTCGAATGGATTGTGTGAAGCGGAAATAACAATCCCCGCCTGCAGCCGCAACGCGCGAGTAAGATAAGCAACCGCCGGTGTAGGAATGGGACCGGACAGCAAGACGTCTACACCGGCGGCAGACAACCCTGCCTGGAGGGCCGACTCCAGCATGTATCCGGAGATGCGTGTATCCTTGCCGATCAGTACTGCCGGACGCTCGCCCTTGGACAGGTGCCAGTCAGAGGAAGTCAGGACTTTGCCCGCGGAATAGCCCAGATGCATCACGAACTCAGGCGTGATCGGCATCTCCCCTACACGCCCGCGTATCCCGTCGGTACCAAAATATTTTCGGGTCATTTGAAAAGTCCGTAATTGATCAGATGAGCAATAGTGCGAACGGCATTACCCTCGCCATTTTTATCCTTCTATTTTAAGCCTCACATCCTGCAGCGAACGCGCAAAAGATTGAAGTCAAGCGGCATAAACAATCTTTTTGGATCATAACTGAAAAATGAGTGGTCAACGGCCGGATTCAGGTTTGGCCGTTCACTGCATTATAAACCGCCAGCGCATCCTTGGTCGCTTTTACGTCATGCACCCGCAAAATACCGGCGCCCCTGGCTCTCGCCAGTAAAGCGGCAGCAACGCTGGCGTGAGCCAGGTCGCTCACCTGGTTGCCGGTGATTTTTCCTAACATGGATTTACGCGATAACCCCACCATCACGGTGACACCCATATCCATGAAGTGATCGAGTTGGCGCAATAATTCGATATTATGCTCCAGTGTCTTACCGAAACCAAAACCTGGATCTATGATCAACTTGTCGCGCGGAATACCCACGGCTTGTGCCACGTTGAGACGCTGGCGTAAAAAATCCTTAACTTCCGCCACGACGTCATTGTACCGGGGATCGGCCTGCATGCTGCGTGGATCGCCCTGCATGTGCATGAGACACGCCGCAACGCCGCCTTCCGCAACCGCCTCAAGCGCGCCTGGTGCTCGCAACGCATTGACATCGTTAATCATCACTGCCCCGGCATTGATCGCCGCGCGCATGACTTCCGCTTTGGATGTATCGATCGAAACGGAGACGTCCATGCTGGCCAGGGCCTGCACTACCGGGATGGTACGACGCAGTTCCTCTTCCGTACTTACCGGGATACTCCCGGGACGAGTGGACTCACCACCGATATCCAGCAGGTCGGCGCCTTGTTCCATCAAGGACGCGGCGTGGCGGAGAGCGCTCTCGGTCGAGGCACACAGGCCGCCATCGGAAAATGAATCTGGCGTTACATTAACAATGCCCATGACGAGGGGTCGACATGGAAAAGGGTTTTGAAATGATCTCAAGGAAAGAAACGGAAAGGTTTTCGTTGACGGGAAAGGGAAGAGGGGAGCTGCAGGCTAGTGTAGTGAGTCAGAGATATCGTTACATAACCAACTCAAATGAATAAACTGGGAAGAATGTTAAAAATGACTGGATTGGCGTCAGACAAGGCGCGAGGAGGCACATAGTTATTCATATGCAACGATGAGCAACGTAGCATGGCGGCAATCTAGTGGTGTGCTTCGCAATTGATTGAACCTAAAAA
>JBOIFK010000282.1:0-5973 GCA_050741585.1 Nitrosospira sp. | reverse complement strand
TTCATATTTGGATTCCGGAGCGATGGCGATTACCGATTCTTATTTGCCCATGACGGCGGCTGTATATCGACGTGGAATTATCCTAAATCCGGTAGTTGGACGGGATGTGCGGTTTTTGGGGTGCAGGGCAAGGCGCAACGACGCGGAATGCGACCGCGCAGCGCGGAGCAGTGCCTCCCGCAGGAAGGTGCGACCCCGAAGCGGGATGCGGGCGCCCCAAAGCACGTGGAACGCGGTCGCGGCATCCCCTACGCTGCCCGGTCCCCGCTTCGCGGGGCCCCTCGGGCGACGCTTCGGAGCGCTGTTCCATTCCAGGAAGTTGCAACGCAGCCATGTGCCGCAAAAACTGTGCAATTCACTCCCCATAGCGGGGCTCACCCGGAAGGTGAGCGTCAAATAATACGAAATATTGTTATTGATCATAACACTGATCTATTGGACGAGCGGTCAACTACCGGACTTAGGATAATCAATACCATATGCACGTGATCCCGGTCAAAGCCAATTTGAGAATTTACGGTGTGCCGGAGACGGCACCGGTTCCAGTTTCGGCTCTCTCCGTCCCATCCGCACCCAGCGCCGGACGTCCTGGAGGACCGGGTTCGTCCAGAATTAAGGAAAATTCTATTGAACGCCTTTGTCAACCTCCAATCACTTAATGTGATTAATTTCAGTGGCTAACGATCGAATATTAAACTGATTAATTAGGTTCTGTTAACACTTATTTCGCACCCGCGTTGCTACACAAAACGCGGACGCAAGGCGCAAAGCGCAGGCCATAGTGGCCTATGGCCAAGCTTTGCAACGCGGTATCCGCGTTTTTGTGCGCAACCCGAAGGGGCAGGACGGATTTCATCCAGCCCTTCGTTACTCGCCGCTTACGGAGGCCCGCTCCGCCGCGCGGCTCACGCCTCGCGCCGGATGAAATCCGTCGCCGTCGCGGGTGCAAAATAAGGGTTAACAGGCCCTAACGAATATAATCGAACAGCGACAGCCCCTGCACCTTCAGGAACGCCTTTTGCGTCGCCTCCAGGTAGGCCTGCTGTTGGGTCAGGTCGCTGATGGCCTTGGCATAATCGACATCCCGCAACTCGGAAAGCTGCTGCTTGTATTGAATGTTCAGGTCATCACCGGCGTCGTTGAGCGTGTCCACTTCATTCATACGCGTGCCCACCGCAGAACGGACTTGCAGGACATTGTCCAGCGAACTGGATAAATTGCTCTGCGCGGCGCTGAGGCCATTGGCCAGCGCCGTCTTGTCAGCGTCTGTGACGACCGGAGTTTCGAGGACGCCGATCAGGTCGGAAAGCGTCTTGAACAGGCTCTGGTAACCGCCGCCCGAAGCCGGAATGCGTTCGAACACCTCCCGCCCCGATTCATTCACGGCAAGCTGGCGCGATGCGCTGACCTGGACCATCCGCTGGCCGGAATCACCAACGTATTGCACGCCGGTGCCTGTATCCGCGAAAGGCTTGGTTGAACCCTGGAAGCCGGAAAACAGGTATTGCCCATTGGCGTCGGTGCGGTTGGCAAGCCCCAGCAATTCCTCCAGGTTGCCGCGCAATTCGGTGGCAATGGCGCCGCGTCCGCTGTCGGTCAGCGTGCCGTTACCCGCATACACGGCAAGTTCCTGCGCATTCTGCACCAGTTTTGTCACGTCCCCGAGCGTTCCTTCCATCATCTCAAGGTTGCTCGTGGCATTTTGCCGGTTTACGGCATACTGCGTATTGCCGGCATCGGCTTGCGAGATTTCGAGCGCCCGGACATAGGCTGCGGGGTTTTCCGACGGCGTGAGGATGCGCCGGCCGGTGCTCATCTGTTCGAAGTTCTTGATCTGCGCGGCCTGCTGGCGGTTGAGGGCGGCAATGCCGAGTTCATAGCTGATATTACTGCTGATGCGCATCGTGACTCTCCTTTGCCTATCGGTTATCCACCCTGGTCTACCTGGTTATCTCAAGCAATGTGTCAAACATCTGATTGGCGACCTGTATGATCTTGCTGGCTGCCTGGTATGCCTGCTGATAGCGCATCAGGTTTGCCGCCTCCTCATCCAGGTTGACACCCGACTCGGATTGCTGCAGGACCTGCGTCTGGCTCAGCAGATTTGCCTGAGCCGCGCTGGTCACCTCCAGTTCCCGGGCTTTGTTCCCCACGAGGCTGACCACCTGCCCATAGGCGCCCTGGTAACTGGCGGTGCCGCCAGCCAGGGTCTTCCCGTTTTGCAGTGCCCCCAGCAGCAAAGCGTTACGGTTATCACCCACGCCATTGGTGTTGGGGCCGATGCTGAACGTATCCCCCGGTTGGGGCGAGCCGGTGATTTGTACTGTCCATCCGTTGTAACTGATCGTGTCCCCCGGTGTAAATGTGACGCCGGACACATTACCGGTTCCGTTGCCAATCACATCGAAGGTGGTGGCGCTGGTGAAGGTAAGCGTTACCGGTTCCCGCAGGTTCGGATCAGCCGGTGGTGGCACGTTGACCGACCCGGCACTGATGCGCCCGGTGCCGGTATTGGCGAGCGGCGCATCGGTACGGATCGGCGCGGCGGCCGCGATCAGACTGGTATCCTGAATGGCGACCGAGATCTGACTGGCCCCGTTCAGCGTGGGACGGATCAGGAATTCGTCTCCCGCAGAAACGGTACCGGACGCCAGGCTCAGGCTTACGCCGTCGACGGTCTGCGGAAATGCCGCGAAGGTCTGCGCGACTCCGTCGCTCAACCGCGTGAGAGTATAATTGGTGCCATCGTAGCCCAGGCGATAGCCGCTGGTGGTGAGGGAACTGATGCCGGTAATCTCGGCGGCGACAACCGCGCTGCCGGTATTCCGCGTGGAAGCCGTCACTGATGGGCTCGGTACGGTAAAAAAATCGCCGCCCAGGTTACCCTGCATGTCCTGCCCCAGGCGGTGCTGGTCATTGAATGTGCCCGCCAGGCCAATGGCAACCCGTCCCAGGCCGTTGCGGGCGGCATCGAGCGACTCGCTGCGAAATTGCAGCAAACCACCCAGTTTGCCGCCATCGAGACCCGATTCCTTGAGCGGCACACTGTTGCCGTCCGCAACAAATGCCACCTCGACGCGGTTTGCGTCCAGCGGGGATGGGACAGCAGCGAGTTGAAAAACTTGCGTACCGACCACCAGGGGCTGGCCGGCGCCGATAAAAATACTGTACGCGCCGTCGCTCTGTTTGACGACGTTGGCCCGGATCTCATGGTTGAGCTGCGCCACCAGTTCGTCGCGCTGGTCCCGCAAATCATTCGCTGGCTGGCTTCGGGCAGCACCCTCGGCCAGGCTGATCGTTTCGTTCAGTTTGCCGATCTGTGCCGCAAGCGTGTTGATCAGTGAAACACTATTCGTTATCTGGGTGTTCACCCCCTCCTGAATCTCGTCGAGACGGCCATCCAGCGACTGGAAGCGCCGCACCAGAACTTCTGCGCTGGACAGCATCGACTGCCGGGAGGTGACCTCGGACGGGTTGGTGGCAACGTCCTGCAGCCCCCCGAAAAAATCCTGCAGCGCGGGTGCCAGGCCAAGACTCCCATTCGGGTCCGCCAGCAGGCTGTCGATCTGCTTCAGCTGGGAAAAATACGTATCAAGCTGGCTTGACTCGGTTTCCGCCTGCCTCACCTGGCTGACCAGAAACTGGTTATATGCGCGGCTCACCGAATCCACCTGGACACCCTGGCCGATGAATCCGACGCCGCTGGCCTGCGGCGAGTTGGTCGACTGGATGGTTTGCTGGCGGCTATAGCCGGGGGTGGCCGCATTCGCTATATTATGGCCGGTCACAAGCAATCCCCTCTGCGCAGCGCTGAGCGCACTGAGTCCGATGCCGAAAATACCGTTACCCATGTCGTTTTTCCCTATCCATACGCATAGCTCTATTCAATGTAACGACAGCGGACAGAAAATATTTAACGCCCTGCCGGAAAGAAGAAGGCGAGAAGAAGGCGCATTTTCGTTGAAAGCGGCAATACGGCGCCGGTGGCACTTCTCAGGACCACGGCGTCGTCTTGATGATTCGGCTCAACTTATCCGCGTAATTGGGATCGGTGGCATAACCCGCCTGTTGCAGGCCATTTGCGAAACCTTCCGCATCCAATCCCTGTGCGACCTGTGCCATCACCCCGGCGTAGCGCGGATTGCCGCGCAACAGATTGGCATAGTCGCGGAAGGCATCGGCGTAAGAATCATAAGCGCGAAATTTCTCGATGCTCTTTTGGGCCACGCCATTAACGTATTCCGTTGTTACTATTTCCACCACCGGCCCCTTCCAGTTACTGCCAGCCTTCACGCCGAACAAATTGTGGCTGGGTGTGCCGTCCGCCGCGCGAATCTCCCGTTTACCCCATCCACTCTCCAGCGCCGCCTGCCCGAGCATGAACCGCGCCGGTATGCCGGTTGCCTGGCTGGCCTCCCGTGCGTGCGGCATCAATTTGGCCTGAAACTCGGCGACCTGTGCTTGCATCCCGGATTGAAATGCCGCCACCTGCGGTGATTGCGGAGGGAGGGATGGGCTTGCCTGCATCTGCTGTCGCATTGGGTACATGGGTGCGCTCGACTGCGGCGACGCCGGGGGCAAAGGTTGCCCGGAGACCGGGGCTGAGGGGAGAGCATCAGCGTCCTGTGGCAATTCCGCGGATAATCCGTGACTCAGTTGCCGCACCATCACGTCGGCCATGCCGATCCCGCGGGAGGCCATGTTCTGTGACAACTGCTGATCGAGCATCGAAATGTAAAGACGGCTCTGGTCGCTGTCCAGCAGGCTGTCCTGGGACGTTGCCTCGCGCATGCTCTTCAGCATCATGTTCATGAACAGCGCCTCAAACTGCTTGGCGGCAGCTTCAAGCCCCGCCTGGCTGGTTTTTTTTGCCTCGATGCGCAGCCCGTTGACGGCCTGCACATCAAGCGCAAATTGACTGGAAAGGTCGGCGGAAGTCACCATTAAATCACCTCCAGTTCCGCCCGTAGCGCCCCGGCCGATTTCATCGCCTGCAGTATTGCCAGCAAATCCTGCGGCGTCGCGCCGATTGCATTCAACGCCTTCACCACTTCGGCCAGAGAGGCGCCTTCGACCATCGTAAGCATGCCGGATTCCTGCTTGATCTCGATGGTGGAACGTTGCGCCTGCACCGTTTGCCCGCTGGAGAACGGCCCGGGCTGGCTGATGACCGGTTCGGTGCTGATAACGACCGATAGATTGCCATGGGCGATGGCGCAGGCATCCACCGTCGCCGCCTGGTTCATCACGACCGAGCCGGTACGGCTGTTGACGATCACCTTGGCGTAGGGCGGCACCGTGCTGATGTTCAGGCTTTCCACTTCCGCAATGAATGCCACGCGCTGGTCGCTTCCCTCCGGCGTGCGCACCTGGACTGCCCGGCCGTCCAGCGCGGCGGCGGTACCTGCACCGAATTGCCCATTGATGGCATCCACTATCCGCTTGGTGTTGGAAAAATCAGTGTTATTAAGCTCGAGCCGGATGGTATTGTCCTGGCCCAGCGCAACGGGCACTGCGCGCTCGATTGTCGCGCCGCCGGTAATGCGCCCGGCATTCATGTGGTTGACATGGACCTGGCTGCCGCTGGCGGCAGCGCCGAAGCCGCCGACCAGCAGGTTGCCCTGCGCCATGCCGTAGACCTGGCCGTCGGCTCCCTTGAGCGGAGTCATCAGCAAGGTGCCGCCGCGCAGGCTTCTGGCATTACCCATGCTGGACACAGTCACATCAACAAGTTGGCCTGGCTGGGCGAATGCAGGCAGCGTGGCGGTGACCATTACTGCCGCCACGTTCCTCAGCCGCGGGTTGACGCCGGGTGGCAGGTTGATGCCCAGCTGCATCAGCATGCTGGTCATGGTTTGGATTGTAAACGGTGTCTGGATGGTTTGATCGCCGGTGCCATCCAGCCCCACCACCAGTCCATATCCAATCAACTGATTGGACCGCACGCCCTGGATCGAGGCAAGATCCTTGATG
>JBOIFK010000281.1:0-3948 GCA_050741585.1 Nitrosospira sp. | reverse complement strand
CAGACATTCATTTCTCATGCATGGATCAAGCGGTTGACAATAATCGCCGTAATCTTGCTTCTGCCGGCCTGTCAGTCAGCAGAAACGAGACGTTTTGGCGGGATACTTGGTGGCGTTGCCGGCTCTGTCGGCGGAAGCTATCTTGGCAGTGCTCTCGGAGGGGGTACGGCAGGCCGCATCGTGGGCGCTGTTGCCGGAGGTGTCGCTGGCTATTATGTGGGCTCTCATATCGGCGGCTATCTGGGGGAGGATGATAAGCAAAAAATGGCCCAGACATCGCAAGCAGCATTCGATACAGGTCAGACACAGACCTTCAGCAACGCTGATACCGGCGTGAAGGGCAAGGCAGAAGTCGTTCCATCGGCGAAGGCGGCGCAGCAGGATGAAGACTGCAAAATGATCCGGCAAACCATTATACTCAAAAACGGCAAGACGGTGACCGAGGACGTGAAAAGTTGTCGATAACCGGACTTGACTTACCGGGAATCCGATACAGGAAGCCTGGTCAGTTCGTCGAGCCTGGAGGATCGCGCACGCCACAGCACTGCCAGCAGGCTTCCGAACAAAGAGTGCACCACCGCTGAAACCGCGCCCACCACGGGCGTCAATGGCAGCAACGGAAAAGCCTGCTTGGCCAACACGATTGCAAGGCCGGAGTTCTGCATGCCGACTTCAATGGAAATGGTGCGGGCGCTCTGGCGCTGGCAACCGCGGATCCGGGCAAAACAATAGCCGAACAGGAAACCAATTCCATGCAGCAGCACCGTGGCGAGAATCAACTGAAAGCCATGGCTCAGGATCGCCTCTGCATTGGCGGCAAACACCACGGCACAAATGAAGCAGACTCCCATCACCGATAACAGGGGCGCTACCGGCATCACGCGCACGACCAGCCGCGGCATCCAGCGGTTGAGCAGGACGCCAAGGATGACGGGAAGGATGACAACTTGCAGGGTTTGCTTGAACAACAGCCAGGCATCCACGGGAACCAGGGCTCCCGCAAGAAGCTGGGTCAGCAATGGTGTGAAAACGACCGCCGCCAAGGTGGAGCAGATCGTCATTACCACCGAAAGCGCGACATCTGCGCCCGCAATATAGGTCACCAGATTTGAAGCCGTCCCGCCTGGACAACAGCCCACCAGGATCAAGCCCAAAGCGAAATAGGGAGGCAGGTTCAGCGCATAAGCCACTCCCCATGCCGTCAAAGGCATAATTGAGTACTGGGCTACAAAACCGATCGCCACCTCGCTGGGCTTGCGGGCGATCCTGCAAAAATCCTCGAAAGTCAGCGTCAGCCCCATGCATAACATGATGAAAGCCAGGAGCAATACCATCAACGGACCCTGGTTCATTGCCATCAGCCACTGCGGCCAGTACAAGGCAATTGCCCCGGAGAGAATCATCCAGAGCGGGAACAGAAGGGCCAATTTGTGCAACATGGCAGCGAGGACCGGCCTCAGCCTTTTGCCAAAGCGGAACGCGAGAACAGCAGCGTGTGATGCTGTGCGTGCCGGCCGATCAATCGGGTCGCGTTCAAACCCGCTTCCCCGGCCATCTCACGCAGGGTGGAGAGACATTCGGGGTAATCATGGTCACGGACGTGGGCGCAGGCCTCCTCCAACTGGTCCTGCGGCACATTCGTCCATGTCTCACGCATGAACTTCAGGTAGCCGTCCAGATAACTTTCCCGGTCCTGGTTTTCCTCGCGCAGCACATCCACCAATATGAGCCAGCCTTTTTCCGAAAGACAGCGTCCGGCGGCACGGAAAAAGCGCCGCTTATCGTCCGGCAGCAGATGATGAATTGCAAATCCGGTGAAGAGGACATCCCAGGTTTTACCGGTGGACTCGACCGCTTGCAGGAGATCCCCCAGGGTCAAGGTGATCTGACCGGGCAATTCCGCCAGATACCCCCGCGCCTCTGCCAGCGCCGCCTCGGACAAGTCCACGCCTTCATACGTCGCGGGGGGCGAGCGCCTCAGGCACGGCGCGAGGTAGCGCGCATTGCCGCACCCCAGATCCAGCAGGTGGTATTGCCCCTGATCATTGCGCGTCTTCAATAGGCCTTCAACTTCTGCGTAAATCTCCCGGTGATACATGTAATTGTATTCGGTGAGTAAGTCGTAGAGAGACCACGAGCGGGTAAAAATGGCGGTGGATTTTACGGAATCCATGGACTGTCGGTTAAAAATATCAATGTGACCTTAGAATACTTTATGAAGGAGTGACTCAAAATACCGCTTTTAGAAGTCCCGCACAAAAAGATGATCAGCGTGCGGTACTCTCTCCACCTTCATCAGGAATAGAAAGGAAAATCCTAAGTCGGCTCTTCCAATAGTGAAAATAATGCCGGAGATTCACCTGTAAATAGTACGATTATTGGGATAGGGGCGAGTTACCAAAAATTTATTTTCCTTCACGATGTGATTTTCCTTTCAAAGCTTCAAAGAATAGGCCGGCTAATACCCCTTGGTTCAGTGGAATGAAACCTATTCGCGAAGTAGTACCTTTTTCTCATTGACAGAGAAACTGATATGGCGTTTAATTCGTCCAGGCCTAGCCTACGAAGTTACCCGAATTTTGGTAGCTGCCAAAGCTCAGAGAAATCTGGGCTTTTGTGTTTCTACGGCAGTTGTTTGCGCTTAACCAAGTCGAAACAACTATACTTAATGCCTAAGTCAGCCTCTTCCTTTCCGATAGAAAGCCCGACCAACCGATTTGCTTTAGTTAACGCTTGATACGGCAAATTTGTTTCGTCATAGCCCCCCATACAAATCGGCCATAAATACATATCTGCGATTTGTATTAAGGGAGAGGATTTCTTCTTAAGCTTGAACTCGTAAAGAATGTCCGCGAAATTCTGGGGACTTAGAGGCATATACTGCGCCGAGGTAACTGAGTTAAATGGCGCTGCGGATACTTTCAAATCCCCATAATACTTCGTAAGCCACTCATCTTCTTTAACGTTGCATCTTTCTGCCATTACACGCAATCGCATTCCGCGTTTCATCGCATACTTAGCTGCTCGCTCTACTGCAATAGTAAAGGCTGTCTTGCATAATGACCATCTCCCTCGCCCGAATGTTGTCTGATATCTGTGATTGTAACCTGGGCGATCGACGACACATGCGAGTCCCATTACTGGAAGATTTAACAACAATGTTTGGAGAGACGTATAAAACTCCGCATATTTATGTTTATCGAACTGCCTGAGTTGACTTAACCATTGAAAATCTCTGGCATGGTTACGAATATCATAAGAATGTAAAGGATAAGAAATTTTCCATTGGTCTCGGAAAGATGCATATTCACGTCTCGCTTGCTCCTCGTCGTTTTCCGCTATAAGAATTCCTCCAAGTGCAAACCAGTCAAAGTTCCTTTCCTGTTTGGATTTGCTCTTATCTGGCTGCCGCGTACCAGAATCATCCATATAAAAATTCAAAATTTTATTCATAGCGGCTACAAAACGGTTACATTTATAAGATATTGCGCACATCAAAAAAAGGCTTGTAGGTATACAAGCCTTATAACTATTGGCGCCCTGAACACGAATCGAACGTGTGACCTACCCCTTAGGAGGGGGTCGCTCTATCCACTGAGCTACCAGGGCGGTGGCTGCATTTTACGCTAATATCGCGGTATGAATAAACCAGCCACCGCCACTGACGGAAATTCCGCTGTTCGCCAAAAACTACCGCGCACTGTCATTGTTCTCGGCCTGGTCAGTTTCTTCAACGATTTCGCTTCCGATATCGTCATACCGCTTATTCCCATCTTGCTGGCAACGGTGCTGGCCGCGGGGCCGGTCGCCCTGGGACTTATCGAGGGTGTTGCCGACGCAGTAGCGAGTCTGATCAAGCTTTGGTCGGGACGGCATTCGGATGTCATGAGCGGCCGGCGCAAGGGGCTGGCAGTGGCGGGCTATACGCTCTCCAACATTGCCCGCCCA
>JBOIFK010000280.1:0-7339 GCA_050741585.1 Nitrosospira sp. | reverse complement strand
CCATTAATCCGCTCACGAATGCGCACCGCCAAACGGTTTTTATAGAAACCGTTTTCATTTTGATGGGGAAGCTCGCCAAAGCGGACGGGCATATTTCTCAAGATGAGATTGATCATGTTGAAAACTTCATGCAGAAGCTGGGGATGTCTTCGAGCCACCGTCAACTGGCAATTTCCCTGTTTAAACAGGGGGCGTCGCCGGATTTTGATATCGAGTCCAAGCTGAAAGAATTCATGGCGGTTTGTGGACATACAAACAGCCTGAAGCAGATGCTGCTGATTTATCTTATCGTCATGGCACTTTCCGATGGGGTGCTGGATGCAGCCGAGGAGGGTTTGTTAAAAGATTTTGCGCTTCATTTGGGCTATGATCAGTCAGCATTTCAACAACTGCTGGGCATGGTTCTGGGCCAATCGCACTTTGCCGGCGGCCAGGCAACTTCGGCCAGTGCTCTGGACGATGCTTACAACGCATTAGGTGTCAGCAAGGAAAGCAGCAACCAGGAGGTTAAGCGTGCTTACCGAAAGCTGATGAGCCAGTATCACCCCGACAAGCTGATGGGGCAGGGGGTTCCGGAAGATATGATTTCCATGGCGACTGCACAAACGCAGGAAGTGCAGGCGGCATATGATCTGATTAAAAAGAGCCGCAATATGTAGGCAATAACGGTCAATGGCGGGCAGAGCTTGTCCATACGCTTGACTGTAGTCAGCCAACGTTTGAGGCCATTTCCTGTAACGAACGCCAGCGTGAAAGCTAGGCGAATGCTATCTTCAATTTTGATTTTGGGTCACGTCCGATAATCTGGCCGTGTGCAAGGATGACTCGCTCAAGGCCTCGAAGACTTTACGCAATCCATCGTTTCAAATACCACGGTAACCACAGTCGATAGGCTTGGCCATCACCGCCGACCATGGCTTTGAGGCACGTCATAACACCCCATGGACGCTGGCGGGGCATGCACGCAGGCGCTTCTTTACGTGATTGTAGGAGATGGGCGAGTCAATTGCGCGTTGGGCTGACGCGACACCCATCATCAATCGTTGCTGAAAGGGTTGCAGCACATCTTCCGCCCATGGCCGCAAGTCAGCTTGCGCCTGGGTTCTGGATGCATAGTAACGTGGCCGGGAAAAAGCCAGTCGCAAAGGATCCTCCAGCAATTTTGCGCCAATGCGAAAATGTGACTTCCAGGCCGACACATGTTCCAGCTCATGTTCACGGACAATGTTTTTCCTGCAACTGTCCTGAAGCTCCTGGGCAAGGTATATCCGCATTGCGGAAAATCCCATTTTTACTGAAACATCGGGCACCATGCAGGTCTGTCCGGCAGGACTGGTCTGCCACCTCGGCTTGATTTCATAACTGAATGTCGGTTCGGCATGCGTCAAGCCATACACATTGTGATGCGGATCATTGGCCTTGGCCGACAGCGATTTGAGGGATTTCACCTTATGCGAATGGTCTTCGGTGGCAACAATATCACTATATGTAACCACTATCTCGGCGGCTTCGCCTAGTTTCTGGCAGCTGGCCCTGAATCCGTCATTTTCCGCCGAGGCCATGCCATCCCCTATCGATAGCAGCAAAACAGGCAAGATGAGAAAACCGGCCATCCAAGTTTTTACAGTTTGATTGTCCATGATCGAATTTTTGGCTGACCAGAGAAATAAAGTGGAGCACCCGATTGCCGAATCAAGCACCCGGAATACTATGCCAGGTCGGCAACCGATCAATATCGGCATCTAGTAAGCAAGCGTAATGTGACTTTAACCCAGATAATCCATTTAGGACGTGAGATGATGGCGAGGCAGGTTGCGAGAAAATGGCCGCAAACTGACCCCCAGCACTCGCGTAGGCTCGGAGAGCCGCCTAATGGATTATCTGGGTTTAATGCATTTGTCGGCTATCCCCAGCTATTTTTATGTTGTCTATCGTACAGAACCTTCTTGCGGGATTAGAAATACTTGTTTACTGCTTTTCCTTCTCCCGTCCACGCCAGAACGGTGAAAGGGCTAACGGAACCGATTTAAAGGAATCCGATCCTTGAACATTCCCGTGGTGCAATCGACTGACGTTTGGCCTTTGGTAGCCTACTTTCTTCTCGTCATTACGCTGATAGCGGGAGTGCTGGCGCTTTCACATGTCATTGGCGAGCGCCACAAGGCGCGTGCGGCTGATGAGCCATTCGAAGCTGGCATTGTCACGGTCGGTCTTGCGCGATTGCGCCTGTCCGCCAAGTTTTATCTGATCGCGATGTTCTTCGTAATTTTCGATGTGGAAGCCGTATTCATTTTTGCCTGGGCTGTCGCTTTTCGCGAATTGGGCTGGGCCGGTTATATCGAGGCAGTTATCTTCATCTGCGTACTGGGCGCGGCCTTGGTGTATTTATGGCGGCTGGGTGCCCTGGACTGGGGTCCCGGCAAACATGTTCCCGGCGGGCGGCTTCCTCCAAGACGAAAGGGGATTGAGCCATGCGATGGTCACTGACCAAGCCAACCGAGCCAACTGAAACACAGACAAAACCTGAGACTCCAACGGTCCGCGACAGCCACGGTTTTGAACAAGACGGCCGTCGCAGCGTTTTGCTTGCGAAACTGCAGGACCTCATTGCATGGGGCCGCAAAAAT
Organism: Nitrosospira sp.; assembly: GCA_050741585.1. Classification (GTDB taxonomy): domain Bacteria; phylum Pseudomonadota; class Gammaproteobacteria; order Burkholderiales; family Nitrosomonadaceae; genus Nitrosospira. The sequence continues at coordinate 4,712 of JBOIFK010000280.1, read as the reverse complement.
TCCGTTTGGCCTTATAACTTCGGCCTCTCGTGCTGCTACGTTGAAATGGCTACCAGCTTCACCAGCAAGTATGACATTGCCAGATTCGGTGCCGAAGTGCTCCGCGCATCCCCCCGCCAGGCCGATTTGATCGTGATTTCCGGCACCGTGTTCATCAAGATGGCGCCGGTGCTCCAGCGCCTTTATGAACAGATGCTGGAGCCGCGCTGGTGATCTCGATGGGTTCCTGCGCTAATTCTGGCGGCATGTACGATATCTATAGCGTTGTGCAAGGGGTGGACACGTTTATTCCCGTGGATATTTATGTTCCGGGTTGCCCGCCTCGCCCCGACGCATTCATGCAGGGCCTGAATCTGCTCCAGGATGCGATTGGCAAGGAAAGGCGGCCGTTGAACTGGGTCATCGGCCCGCAAGGGGTAGAGCGGTCAGACCGGTCATCGCAACGGGACCTCAAGCGGGCCGAAAGAATGCGGACAGTCGTCCTGCGCAATCCGGACGGGGTGTGAGCCGTGAGCGAAACGTTAGCCAGCGTTGTCCAGGAACCGAATGTTCTCGAGGAATTACGGAATCGCTTTGGTGGGGGAATCGGTCCGGCCCAGGACACCCGCGACGGTGTTCCAACGCAGTGGGTTGATGGGAATAAGGTGCGCGATGTTTTGCGTTGGCTGAAGCTGGAAGTAAAGATGCCTTATTGCATGCTTTACGACCTCACCGCCATCGATGAGCGCGTCCGCACCCACCGCCAGGGCCAGCCGGCGAGCAATTTCACCGTGGTTTATCACCTGCTGTCGTTTGAGCGCAACGCAGATATCCGTCTCAAGGTCGGGCTCCTTACCGACGATCTGGTGCTGCCAACGATCACCGATATCTGGCCCTCGGCGAATTGGTATGAGCGCGAGATATGGGACATGTTCGGCATTGCCTTTGCGGGCCATCCGCACCTCCGGCGAATCTTGCTGCCAGTCACCTGGCAAGGCCATCCATTGCATAAGGACCATCCGGCGCGCGCCACCGAAATGGAGCCGTTCCGTTTACCGCAGGACAAGCAGAACGTTGAGCAAGAGGCGCTGCGTTTTCATCCGGAAGAATGGGGAATGCGGCGTGCCCACGATGGCACTGATTTCATGTTTCTCAACCTGGGGCCGAACCACCCTGGCGTGCATGGCGTGTTTCGTATTGTGTTGCAGCTCGATGGCGAGGAAATCATCGACGCCGTGCCTGATATTGGCTTCCATCATCGTGGCGCGGAAAAGATGGGCGAGCGCCAGTCCTGGCATACCTATCTCCCCTACACCGACCGGGTGGATTACCTGGGAGGGGTGATGAACAACCTTCCATATGTGCTGGCGGTGGAAAAACTGGCCGGGATTGAGGTCCCCGACCGGGTAAAAGTCATCCGCGTGATGATGGCCGAGTTTTTTCGCATTGCCAGTCATTTGGTGTTCTACGGGACTTATGCCCAGGACTTGGGAGCGCTTTCGCCGGTTTTTTTCATGTTTACCGACCGTGAACGGGTATTCGATATCGTAGAGGCCATCTGTGGCGGACGCATGCACCCGAGTTGGTATCGCATCGGCGGCGTGGCCCAGGATCTGCCTGATGGGTGGGACCGGATGGTGCGGGATTTCCTCGATTATCTTCCGCCCCGGCTCGACGAATACGACAGGATCGCGTTGGGCAACCGTATCCTGAAGGCACGCAGCCGAGGCGTGGGCAGCTACACGGCGGACGAGGCGATTGAATGGGGTGTGACCGGGCCCGGCTTGCGCGCTTGTGGTTTCGGGTGGGATTTCCGCAAGGCGCGGCCTTATTCGGGCTACGACCAGTTCGAGTTTGATATACCCACCGGCCAGCACGGCGATTGCTATGACCGCTGCGCCGTTCGCGCCGAAGAAATCCGCCAGAGCCTGCGCATTATCGAGCAGTGCCTGAACCAAATGCCGGCGGGCCCCTACAAGGCAGATCATCCGCTTACCACGCCGCCACTCAAGAAGCACACCATGCATGACATCGAGACGCTCATCAATCATTTCCTGGGCGTGAGTTGGGGGCCTGTGATTCCGGCGGGAGAAGCATTTGCAGGCATTGAGGCGACCAAGGGGAATAACGGCTATTACCTGATCAGCGACGGTAGCGCCATGGCCTACCGGGTTCGTATCCGCACGCCTTCCTTCGCGCACCTGCAAATGATCCCCCTCATCAGCCGCGGACTGATGATCCCCGATTTGATCGCCATTCTGGGCAGCATCGACTTCGTCATGGCCGACGTGGACCGCTGAGAACCATGCTGAGTGAACAGGAAAGCCGGGAAATAGAGGCGCAGTCGCAGCACTATCCGAATAACCGGGCGCTGTGTATCGAGGCGCTCAAGATTGTGCAGCAGCACCGCGGCTGGGTATCAGATGAAGGTATTGCGGACGTTGCTGAGGCACTGCGGATGACGCCGGTGGAATTGGAGAGCATCGCCACTTTCTATAACATGATTTTCCGCAAGCCTGTGGGCAGGCATGTGATTTTGCTATGCGACAGCGTAAGTTGCTGGATCATGGGTTACGAGCGTCTGTGCGAACATCTGGGTGTGCGGTTGGGCATCGGCCCGGGCGAAACCAGCGCAGACGGCCGCTTCACCCTTCTGCCGAACGTGTGCCTTGGTGCTTGCGACCACGCGCCGGCGATGATGATCGACAGCACGCACTACCAGGACCTGGATCCCGCCAGGATCGATGAAATTCTCGCGAAGTATCAAAAGGAAGAAAGAGAGCCAACTGATGGAAACACCGCTGACCCGTAATATCTTGCCGGGAAAAGGCCCGCCCGGCCTTCCACAGTACGAGAAGGCGGGCGGCTACGCAGCGCTGCGCAAGGCCTTGCGCATGGCGCCCGAAGAAGTCACGGCGGTGGTGAAGGAGTCAAATCTGCGCGGACGCGGTGGCGCGGGCTTTCCCACCGCACGGAAATGGAGTTTTGTGCCGATGGGGGAGGATGCGCCGCATCCCAAATACATCGTCTGTAACGCGGACGAGATGGAACCCGGTACATTCAAGGATCGCCTGTTGCTTGAAGGAGACCCGCACCAGCTGATAGAAGGCATGATCGTGAGTGCATATGCGGTTCAGGCCGATGTCGGCTACGTCTTTCTACGTTGGGCCTATAAGCTGGCGGCACAGCGGCTGGAACAGGCAATCGCCGAGGCCTACCGCCAGGGCTATCTGGGCAGAAACATACTGGGTTCGGAGTACAGCCTGGAGCTGCATCTGCATGTCAGTGCGGGACGCTACATGTGCGGGGAAGAGACCGCGCTGCTCAATGCGCTCGAAGGCAGGCGCGCCAATCCGCGCGCCAAGCCTCCCTATCCGCAGGTAAGCGGTTTATGGGGCAAGCCGACCATCGTTAACAACGTCGAGACGTTGTGCAACGTGACGCATATTGTGAACCGCGGCGCAGCGTGGTTCAAGGGTCTCAGCCGCAGCGCCGATGGTGGCACCAAGCTATACGGCGTGAGCGGGAGAGTGAAAAAGCCCGGATTATGGGAATTGCCGATGGGCATCACCATCCGCGAGATTCTGGAAGAACACGCCGGAGGCATGCGTGACGGCTATCACTTTCGCGGACTGCTGCCGGGCGGCGCGTCAACCGATTTTTTAATCGCCGATCACCTCGATGTGGCAATGGATTTCGATTCGGTGCAGGCAGCGGGGAGTCGCCTGGGGACCGGCACCATGATCGTCCTCGACGACAAGACCTGCCCCGTTGGCATGCTGCTCAATCTCGAACACTTCTTCGCCCAGGAGTCATGCGGGTGGTGCACGCCCTGCTGGGCGGGACTCTCATGGGTCGAGCAGATCCTGCATCGTCTCGAAGAGGGAAATGGCCGGCTGTCGGATCTGGAGAAGCTTCAATCTCATGCGCGCCTGCTGGCGCCGGCACATACTTTTTGCGCGTTGGCGCCCGGCGCCGCAGAGCCACTGGAAAGCGGCCTCAAGTATTTTCGGGACGATTTCGATCGGCACGTGCGTGAGCAACGCTGCCCATTGAGATGAAGATTACTACGATCTATATCGATGGCCAGCCGTATGCGGTCAAAGACGGTGAAAACCTGCTGCGCGAATGCCTTTCGCTGGGTTTCGATTTGCCATATTTCTGCTGGCATCCCGCACTGGGTTCGGTGGGCGCATGCCGCCAATGCGCGATCAAGCAATTCAAGGACGAAGAGGATAAGCGCGGCAAGCTTGTCATGGCCTGCATGACCGCCGCCACGGACGGCGCCCGCATTTCGATCGACGACCCTGAGGCGCGGGAGTTCCGCGCCAGCGTGGTCGAGTGGCTGATGGTCAACCACCCGCACGATTGCCCGGTATGCGACGAAGGCGGTGAATGCCATCTGCAGGATATGACGGTCATGACCGGGCATACTTATCGCCGTTACCACGGCCGGAAGCGCACATTCCACAACCAGGACCTCGGTCCTCTCGTCAACCATGAAATGAACCGCTGCATCCAGTGCTACCGCTGTACACGGTTTTATCGCGATTACGCCGGTGGCCGCGATCTCGACGCAATGGTGCTGCGCAATCAGGTTTACTTCGGCCGCCACCAGGACGGCAGTCTTGAAAGCGAGTTCAGCGGCAACCTGGTGGAAGTCTGCCCTACCGGTGTGTTCACCGACAAGGCCCTGAAGCAGCATTACACACGCAAATGGGACCTGCAAACGG
>JBOIFK010000279.1:0-3868 GCA_050741585.1 Nitrosospira sp. | reverse complement strand
ATATGTATTCATTTTTCATAAATATTCTGTCATGGATTTTTACCGCGCTTTATGGGATCAAAGGCGGCTACACAAAAGTAAACGTCAAGGGTCAGACCATACGGATCGCGGTGGATAATTTTCGGACACTTCAACGCGCAAAAACGTATTCCATTAAAGAACCGGACACCCTGGATTGGCTTGACAGCTTCGAACCCGGTTCGTGCTTTTTTGATTTGGGTTCGAATATCGGTCAATATTCCTTGTACCCCGCCAAGAAATTCGGCAATCAAATTCAGGTATATGCCTTTGAGCCGCAGTGTATCAATTATTACCTGCTCAACAGGAACATATATCTCAACAAGCTCGAGAAAAACATTACCGCCTATTGCGTTGCTATCTCCGGCCAAAGCGGTTTCTCCAAACTGTATATTCCCAAATTCATTGCCGGTGGAAACCGTTCGCAGTTTGGCAAGGAGGATTTGAGCACCATGAAAATACCGGCCAATCATATTCAGGGCATGTTCGGCGTAACGCTCGATGACTTATGCTCCAAGTGGGGGCTACCCTGCCCCAATTACATCAAGATCGATGTCGACGGCATTGAAATTTCCATTATCAAGGGCGCTGAAAATACCCTCAAGAACCCGCAGCTCAAATCTGTTATCGTGGAATTGGGGACGAGCGAGGAGCAGCAGGAAGCGATAAAATTGATGGAACAGGCAGGCTTTGGCGTGAAGTTCAAAACCACCAGGAACTGGGGCGAGACCTGTTTTATCTTTGAAAGGATCTAGCCTGCGATTCCATTGCTGCTATTCCATATCGCGCGGTCGGCGTTGCGCATTTGCGGGTACAGGGCAGCAAGATGTGCTTCGTTCCCACCCATCCCGGTAAAAAAGGAGGCGGATATGAGTGAGCTACGATATCCAAACGAAAGCAGAGCGTATCGCGATGCGCGTGAATCATTGCTTAAAGACGAACAAGCGCTTGTCGACAAAGTAAAGTCGGTAGCGGAAAAACGCCGTAATCTCCCTCCCGGCGGGCAATTGAAAGAGGACTATGTCTTCCAATGGGCCAACAATGGTAAAGTAGGGAAGCGTGTAAAATTCTCCGAGCTATTTGCGGACAAAAATACTCTGCTGCTTTACTCATTTATGTATGGTCCGAACTGGGACCATCCCTGTCCCTCCTGTACGTCGCTCGTGGATGGATTTGATCGGACCTGGTATCCGGTCACTCAGGACGCCGCGTTTGTCGCAATTGCCAAAGCCCCGGCCGAGCGGATCAATGCGTGGGCCAAACAACGTGGATGGTCGCAGATTGCACTGGTTTCCGGATCGGACTCTGCCTATCAGGCCGATTACAAATGCCAGGGAGACTCTGATGATATGCAATGGCCAATGATGCATGTGTTCAGGAGGCGGGATGGAAAGATTTACCATTTCTGGGGAAGTGAACTGTCGATGAATCATGTCGATACGGTGTGGCTGTATTGGAATCTCATGGACTTTACGCCAGAGGGTCGGCCCGACATTCCCACGCCACCACAAAATTTCAAATCTGAATTCCTGGAAAAAAACTATCTGAATGAGGAGTAGTTTTGGCGCTCAATCGCGCGGACTTGAATGGTGAGGCGCTCTGCAAATCTCGTCATTGGCGTCACAAAGCGCTGAAAATTCGCCGTCATTTATTGCTAAAGCTCACAAGCATGACGTCGGAACAAGAACGATGACTCTGTGGCTATTCGCGCTAGCCGATTTGGATGGTGGCCGATGACATGGCTGGTGCGGTGAGAAGGAGGCCGGCTATTCCACCGTTTGCGCTTATTTCATTAATTTTTATCCGCCTGCGCAATGTAAATCAGCACCAGGACGATGCAGGTCACGAATCGAAACGCAGATTCCTGGCCGTTCCAATCCGGTGATTGCCACATGCAGAACCATTCCGCGCCGATGACCATGAAACCAAAAAACCATAGCGCAAAACCGCAGGACAAGCCCAGGATGGACAAGAATTTCGCCCTGTTAAATACCTCGGCCTGGCTGTTGATATGCCTAAGTAATTGCCACGAACCTGAAAGGCACAGCATGGCAGTGACGAATTCGCACAAAATGATGAATGCATACACTGCGGAGTGAAGGAAAGGCTCGGTGATCGCGCGATGTTTTAACGTGTTCCCGGGGGACACGGTGTCCATCGACATCACATGCTGAACAAATAAGAAGTTCGATTGATAGTCGACAACATTGTTAAAAGCGACCAAAAAGGCAAGACAGCCGATACCGGATATCAAAAGTATCTTGCTGGCACGGATCGGTAGAGATTTTTCCATTATTCAAATTTCGCTTCAAATTTACCTGGCATGGAATCCTGGCAGCGTCCCGGCAGAAAGGTCCCGCCTTCTTCCCGGTTTCCTTACGTGCCGCCTGTTCATACGGCGACCCGCCGCTTATTGGTGGACTGGCCCTACGCTTTGCTCTCGGTTTTACGGACGCCGCGAACATTCAGCGTGGCCAGGGCAATCTGAAGCCCAAGAACCGCGAAGGCCTGGGCGTGCCATCCCCAGATCACCCATAGGAGGTTGCTGAGGAGGGACAGCAAAAACCCCAGATGACGCTTGCCCTTGGATTGAGAAGTCAGCAGCCATACCGAGAGTATATTAACCACCATTGCGGGCCATTGCAGTAAAGAGAGGTAATCCATGTTATTAAATCCCTTATAAGGTCGGATTTGCGAAAAATCGCATAAGTGTCATAGCCCAGTTAATATTTGATTATTTGCTTCATCGAATGCCGTCGATCGGGACGTATCAACTTCTTTGCCAAGCCCTTTTCCAAATGACTTTGAATGTTGCCGCCGCAATTTAAACCGCTGTTTTCTGCCGCCGGGGTCCGGAAACCTTTTCCCCGATTCTTCACTCAGAAAAGAAACAGTAATTATGAAGGCGTCAGGTTGCGTCCGCTACCTGAATTACCCGAATACAGGTAAAGGCAGGCGGCTGTGATCGTCGCAGACTTGTTTCATAAGGTTGGTTTGATCAATCCAATAAAAGCTCTCTATTGAAACTGGGTCGGAGGGTGGGGAAGTCCCATGAGGGGCCGTTCCGTGCGCAATCGCACATACAATGAATAGAGCACGGCGCATGATTATTTTTTGTATCGTGATTGACGGCCGTTTTCTAAAAATGCAGGGCTGGTTATCGTCCTCTCTTTCTGAGTCAAATTATGGTCACTTCAGGTAACCGGGCGCTATGGAAAGGCGCTATCAGCTTTGGCTTGGTGCATATCCCCGTGGCGCTTCATTCCGCGACTTCGGAGGAAGGGCTGAATTTCGACTGGCTGGACAAGCGCACCATGGATCCCGTCGGCTATCGGCGTATCAATAAAAAAACGGGCAAAGAGATTGACAGGGAAAACATCGTCAAGGGAATCGAATATGAAGACGGTCAGTATGTCGTCCTGAGCCGGGATGAGATCTCGGCTGCGTATCCAAAGGCCACGCAAACGATTGAGATCGAAACATTCGTATCCAATGCCGACATTCCCTTTCTTTACCTGGAACGCCCCTACTATATCGTTCCAATCAATAAGGGAGCCAAGGTTTACGCCTTGCTGCGTGAGGCTCTCCGCAAGACGCAGCGTATCGGTGTTGCCCGTGTAGTCATTCAGACCAAACAGCATCTCGCGGTTCTCGTGCCATCCGGCCCGGTGCTGGTGCTGAATTTACTGCGCTGGGGAAACGAAATTCGTCCCTGGGAAAATTTGGATGTTCCGGGAGAAGGGGTGAAAGCAGCGGCTATTACAGAAAAAGAATTGAAAATGGCCGAACAATTGATAAATGACATGAGCTCCACGTGGAAGCCGGAAGAATACCGCGAGTCCTTCAGAGA
>JBOIFK010000278.1:0-6096 GCA_050741585.1 Nitrosospira sp. | reverse complement strand
GTTCTGGGACGCATTGAATGCGATCAACAACCTGCGCTACCTGATGATCGAAACAACGTTTCTCAACCGCAACAAGGCGGGCGCCGAGACTTCCGGACATATGCGCCCCGAACTGCTGGCCCAGGGGTTAAAACATCTCAATAAGACCGTTCGCCTCCTGATCACTCACATGGAACCCGGCAATGAGGATGCAACAATGGCGGAGATTCAGACGGCAGCAGGAGAATTCAAACCGGAGAGGTTGAAGCGCGGACAGGTGTTTGAGTTTTAACCCCCTGCTTCTTGTTTCATTTTTACTACAACCATTTCTTCCAGTGAAACAGGGCCAGCATTCCTATGCTGATCGCTGCCATCCCTCCCAGTACCGCGAAAAACCCCCAGTGCCATTCAAGCCCGGGCAAGTGCTTGAAATTCATGCCATAAATTCCGGCAATCAAAGATAGGGGCATAAATATGGTTGTAATGACAGTAAGAACTTTCATTACCGTACTGATGCGATAGCTCACGCTCGATATGTAGATATCGAGCATGCCCGCCGTGACGTCGCGCAGCGATTCAACCGATTCGATGATGTGAATGGTATGGTCATATACGTCCCGCAGATAGAGTAGTGTATTGCGGGTAAATAATGGCGAATCTTCCCGTTGCAATGCACTGATCACTTCGCGCAGGGGCCACAGCGATTTGCGTAGAAAAACACCTTCCCGCTTCAGGCGGTAAATCGAATGCAGAGTACTGGGTTGAGGGTGAGCGATCAGCTCCGTTTCCAGCGCTTCGGTTTTTTCGTCGAGGCGTTCAAGAATGACGAAATAGCTATCCACAATGGCGTCAATCAAACTATACATCAGAAAATCCGCACCCGATTTTCCGATCTGGCCTTTGTTTAAGCGCAGCCGTTCACGCACCGACTCGAACCGAGTGTCTTCCGTCTCAAAAAACGACAGCACAAAATCTTTTCCCAGCACCAGACTGATCTGGTCCGAATCTATTCTCTCTTCCGTTCCCCTGCTTTCGTAATCGAAGGTTTTCAGCACCACATAGAGATAATCGCCGTAATCTTCCAGTTTTGATCGCTGCTCGGTATTGAATATGTCTTCCATCACCAGCGGGTGGAGATTAAAACAAGCGCCAATCTGCTCCATTACGACGATTTCTCCCAAGCCATGAACATTGATCCACTTGATGCCGCGCGCGAGCTTGATTTTGTCAGCCAGGGTCGCCGCAGTGACCTCGGACTCGCGCGCACCGCTTTCATCGTAGTCCAGAAGAACAATGCGGGGGGTAGAAGATTTCTTTTCGCCGATGTGCACGAGCGTGCCTGGCGGCAATCCGGCTTTAGTGGATCTCTTCTTGGAATGGGACGCCATCGACTGATTATCGGAGTTTATCGGCCTGTCGCGCTACTGGGCGCATCATCTACTTTACAGACCTTGTTTCTCCCAGTCTATCCCGAATACGAAAGTTGAAACCGACAGCGGCCCATTCTTCCATCTCGGCAGATAGTGCGGTATCGGTGAGAGGATTATGCTCCAACCACCCTTCTTCGATGAGTAACTCGTATTCCGCGTTGCCCAGGCGCGCTTCCAATCGCGGCAGCTTGCTGTCGCTGCGGCTCCGATGAAACAACGTTGCCAGGCGCAGCGCGAACAGCAGGGCAAAATCTAGTGGTTCGACGATGGACTCGCTTGCCTTGCCGATAGAGCTCCGATGGGCGAGCGTAAGCACACTCAGGCGTTCCTGTTCCATTCTTGAGAAACCGGGCATGTCGGCGTTACCGAGAATGTATGCGGAGTGTTTATGATAGCCGGAATGGGCAACCGAAATGCCGACCTCATGCAGCCGTGCCGCCCAAGAGAGGATTTGGAGCATTTCTTTCGCTTCATCAGGGTAATCCGCCAGTAATTGTTTTCCCAGTAATAGCGCCAGCGATTCCACCCGTCCTGCCTGAGCTGAGTCGATCCGGTAGCGTTGCATGAATTGCCTCACCGTGACTTCGCGCATATCCTGATTATGGAAGCGCCCCAGCAAGTCGTAGAGTACGCCTTGGCGCAATGCGCCCATGGCCTGTGACATACGGCGGATGCGAAGCTCCGAAAACGCAGCCGACATGATGGCGAAGCCGCCAGGGATGACGGGCGCGCGATCGGCACGCAGTCCGGCAACTTCCAGCTTTTTAATATCGCCGGCCTTAAGCAGGCAGTCGCGAAAATTCTCCAATCCTTCCAGGGTAATATCGCCGTTGCCGCTATCATCGAGATTGTTCAGCTTTATAATTTCACCGAGTGCGCGTGCCGTGCCGGATGAGCCAAATGCTTCCTCCCAGTGAACACTGGAAAACTCTGCCGCAATAGCCTGCACTTCGCTGCCCGCAGCAAGCTCAGCTCGTCTCATCGCACCCTTGCTGATTTTGCCATCCGGAAAAAAACGCAGGCTGTAGCTGACACAGCCCATGTAGAGACTTTCCAGTTTGGTTGGTTTCAGGCGACTGCCAATGATAAATTCGGTAGAGCCGCCGCCGATGTCCATAACCAAACGGTTGTCGCGCGAAGCTGGCAAATCATGAGCAACGCCCAGGTAGATAAGCCGTGCTTCCTCGTGCCCGGCAATAATTTCGATAGGGAATCCAATGGCGGCTTCAGCTTTTTTAAGAAACGCTGACGCGTTCTTCGCTACCCTTAGCGAATTTGTGCCGACTGCACGAACAGAATGCGGGGGAAAATCCCGCAGGCGCTCACCAAAGCGCTTCAGGCAATCCAATGCGCGGACCTGGGAATCCTCGTCCAGCCGCTTGTCGACGGTAAGCCCGGCAGCAAGCCGTACCATTTCGCGCAAGCTATCCAGTGGATAGATCTGTTTGCCTACCACTCGCGCGACTTGCAGACGAAAGCTGTTGGAGCCAAGGTCTACCGCTGCGAGCGTGGAGTATTCAAGCATGGCTTTCGGATCAAATTCGGAGGATTGCTGGCAGCTTGGACGGCTTATTCCCTTACTTCACGCTCGATCTCTTCAACAGTCACATGCCGCACATCTTTGCCCTTGACCATATAGATTACATATTCCGACATGTTTTTGGCGTGATCCCCGATGCGTTCAATTGCCTTCGCTATGAACAGAATTTCGAGGGCGGTAGAAATCTTGCGTGGGTCTTCCATCATGAAAGTGATGAGCTGACGCATGATGGAACGGAATTCCTCATCGACCTGTTCGTCCTGGCGGACGACCTGGGCCGCCGCCGTCAGGTCCAGGCGAGCAAACGCGTCCAGCGATTTATGCAGCATTTCCAGCGCAGTATGGGCGACATGCCTGATCTCGACGAAACGTGGCATATGCATGCGATCGGTTTCGTAAATCAATTTAGCCATGCGCGCGATCTTTTCCGCCTCGTCGCCAATGCGTTCCAGATCGGTAATGGTTTTGATCACCGTCATAATCATGCGTAAATCGCCGGCGGCGGGCTGCCGGCGCGCGATGATCTGACTGCAAATTTCGTCTATCGAGACTTCCATCGCGTTGACGCGGTGGTCATCGGCAATAATGCTTTCAATCAGGCTTTCGTTGCCGCTGGTAAGCGCCTCAATGGCCTTCTCGATCTGCTCTTCCACAAATCCGCCCATATGCAACACGCGCGTGCGCACCGCCTCGAGATCGGCATCAAATTGCTTGGATATATGTTCGCTACTTGCCATTGCACACTGATGATCGGTTAAAGGCAAGGAATGATACTTGCCGGTTGTGACAGTTTGATTGCGGTTAAATAACAATTGTTCGGATACCATTATCGACGCCCAGCAACAACATATCAGCGCCACGCCTTGCGAATAGGCCGTTGGTCACGATGCCGGTGATCTGATTAAGCGTTGCTTCCAGTTCAATCGGATTCAGAATTTGTAAATTACGCACGTCCAGGATGGCATTGCCATTATCCGTGATAAATCCCTGGCGCAGTGTGGGTTGGCCGCCCAGCCGCGTTAACTCGCGTGCCACGTAACTTTGAGCCATCGGGATAACTTCTACCGGCAGTGGAAATTTGCCGAGTATGTTGACTAGCTTACCCTGATCGGCGACACAGATAAATTTTTTCGCAACGGCAGCGACGATTTTTTCGCGCGTCAACGCCCCGCCCCCCCCTTTTATCATATGCAGGTGCTCGGTAACTTCATCGGTGCCATCTACATACACCGGAAGTAAATCGACACTATTTAAATCGACAACTTTGATACCATGTCCACTGAGGCGTTGCGCAGTGGCTTCTGAGCTTGCCACCGCGCCTTCAATTTTATGCTTGATCTTGGCCAGCTCGTCTATAAAATAATTTGCGGTAGTACCGGTGCCCACACCGATCACGCAATCAGCGGGAACGTACTGGATAGCAGCCTGCGCGGCCGCACGTTTTTGTTCGTCTTGCGTCATGATATTGTTCTGTAAAAAAAGTAACTACTTATCAGAATAACCTTATCCGTGGATTTTAACAATGCAGCTTGTGATGTCTGACAACCTGCCGGACTTAAAGGAAGTCAACTGCAAATGTCTGGCCGGCCATATTTTGCCATTTTCTCAACAAATAGAACCCTGTTGGACGTCAAAATGTTCAAAATCTGTCTTCACCCAGCTGCTTTTTTGCTTCGATTCTTCAAGTTCGACAGCCTGCAAGCAACCCCCGGCATGCTAAAATCCGCAATCGCCGACTTAGTAAAATGCACACCTCGATGAAAAACGATTATCTCGAAAGAATTCTTACCGCTCGGGTTTATGACGTCGCTGTAGAAAGCCCGTTGGAATTTGCATCGAATCTGTCTGCGCGCATCCATAATCGGCTGTTGCTGAAGCGCGAGGATATGCAGCAGGTATTTTCATTCAAAGTGCGCGGCGCCTATAACAAGATGGCCAGACTTTCTCCCGCCATGCTCAAGTGTGGCGTAGTGACGGCGTCTGCTGGAAATCACGCACAGGGAGTCGCGCTTGCGGCGCAGAAACTTCATTGCCGTGCCACCATCGTGATGCCGGTTACCACGCCGCAAATCAAGGCTCAGGCAGTTGAGGCCCGCGGTGCAACCGTGGTGACCCATGGCGATTCCTATGACGAGGCCTATGCCTATGCGACGAAATTCGCGATAGAGAAGCATGCGACCTTCGTGCATCCTTACGACGATCCTGACGTCATTGCGGGACAGGGAACCATTGGAATGGAAATCCTGCGCCAGCATACCGGCACTATCCATGCCATATTTGCGCCGGTGGGCGGCGGCGGGCTGATTTCCGGCATCGCCGCGTATGTAAAGAGGCTTTACCCGGAAATCAAAATTATCGGAGTTGAACCCATCGATGCCGACTCCATGTATCAGTCGCTGCGGAAAGGGCGTCGAGTCAAGCTCGCACACGCGGGATTATTTGCGGATGGCGTAGCGGTAAAGCAAGTGGGAGTAGAAACCTTTCGCTTGTGCCGTGAATTGGTGGACGAAATCATCCTGGTCGATACCGACGCCATTTGTGCTGCCATCAAGGATGTGTTCGAGGATACTCGCGCTATCCTGGAGCCTTCCGGGGCGCTCTCCGTTGCCGGCGCGAAAGTTTACGTCGAGCGGGAAAACATCCGCGATAAGGATTTGATTGCGATCGCTTCCGGCGCCAATATGAATTTTGACCGGTTGCGCCACATTTCTGAACGAGCCGAGCTGGGCGAGCAGCGGGAAGCGGTAATGGCGGTCACCATTCCCGAGGAGCCAGGTAGCTTCAAGAAATTCTGTGCCATGCTTGGAACAAAAAGCATCACCGAATTTAATTACCGCTATGCCGACCCGAAAGAAGCGCACGTATTCGTCGCCGTCTCGGTCCGCAACCGCGATGAGGCGGACAAGTTGATCAAGAGCCTGGAAAGGAAAGGGCTGCATACCGAGGACCTGACCGACAATGAAATGGCAAAACTACATATACGCCATCTTGTGGGAGGACGCGCGCGGGACGTGAAAAATGAGCTTCTTTATCGCTTTGAGTTTCCCGATCGCCCCGGGTCGCTGATGAAGTTTCTTAACAGTATGAGCCATCACTGGAATATCAGCCTATTCCACTACCGCAACCATGGTGCCGACTACGGTCGCG
>JBOIFK010000277.1:0-4081 GCA_050741585.1 Nitrosospira sp. | reverse complement strand
TAATAAGTCCGGCCGTACCTATCGTGTGCAGTTACAGGCGGAACCCCAATATCGCATGCAACCGGAAGACCTCGGCAGGGTATACGTACGCTCGCAATCCGGTGCAATGGTACCCATGTCGGCACTGAGTAACATCAGCACCATTGTCGGAGCGGAGCAATTGGAGCGTTATAATGGGCTCCTTTCCGCAAAAATAATGGGGGGCGGCGCACCAGGCGTAAGCTCAGGTGACGCCATCAAGCTGGTGGAGGAGATTGCGGCAAAGAATTTGCCCGATAATTACCAGATTGCCTGGACGGCGCAGGCGTACCAGGAGAAACGCACGGGTTCCGCGGCAAACCTTGCGTTTAGTTTTGCCATCATTATGGTATTTCTCATCCTGGCCGCACAATTTGAAACCTGGGGCCTCCCGCTGGCAGTCATCATGGCCGTCCCTTTTGCACTGACGGGCGCGCTGCTTGCGATTTTAGTGCGTGGGATGCCCAATGATATTTACTTCCAGGTAGGCTTGATCACGCTGATTGGCCTGGCCGCCAAGAACGCCATCCTGATTGTGGAATTTGCCAGCCAGAAAATGAAGGAGGGAATGCCGGTCGCGCAAGCGGCTATTGAAGCCGCACGTTTGCGCTTTCGCCCGATTGTCATGACCTCCATGGCGTTTGTGCTGGGCATCGTGCCGCTGGTCATCGCCACAGGGGCAGGAGCCGCTGCCCGCCGCTCCATGGGCACCGGGGTATTTGGCGGCATGTTGCTCGCCACTTTTATCGCGACTATATTCGTTCCTCTGTTTTTTACCTGGCTGACTCGCAAGCCCACAGAGAAGCCGGCCGGAAATGTACAACAGGAAACAGCGTGATGCGACATTATAACGTGTGGACCAGAATCCTATTGTTGCTCACGACCTTACTGATCACGTCCTGCGCCATGGGGCCAGACTATATCCGGCCCCCTATCGACACGGTCGACAAGTTTCGGATGACGCAAACGGAAGGGCAATCCATCGCCAATCTTCCCTGGTGGGAACTTTTGCACGACGAGGAACTGCAGCGGCTCATTAACCAGGCCTTGCTGGAGAATAAAGATCTCAAACAGGCGGTGGCAAGTGTCGAGGAGCTCCAGGCACGCGCCATTACCGCTCGCCTGGATTTTCTTCCTAAATTTGAGGTCAATGCCAACGCGCCGGCCTTCGGTACCCTTGGCGGGTTCCTCATTCGCGGGTTCCCGACGCCCTACAGTTATTTCGGAAGCGCCAATCTGAATTGGGAGCTGGACATCTGGGGAAGGATCCGCCGTGCCAATGAAGCCGCCCGCGGCGACCTGATGGCTCGTGAAGAGAATCGCCGGGCGGTAGTGCTTACGTTAGTGAGTTCGGTAGCACAGTCCTATTTCGATCTTTTGCAGTTTGACATGCAGTTGGATATCGCTCGACGTGCTCTGTCGTCTTGGGAAGAATCGGTCGCCATTGCCCAGGCGCGATTACGGGGAGGTCTGATTTCCAGGCTCGATCTGGACCAGTTCGAGGCAGAGCGAGCCAACGCGGTAACCAGAGTGGCGGAACTTGAACGGCAGATGGCTCAAAAGGAAAATGAGCTGAGTGTATTGTTAGGCAAAAACTCGGTACCGATTCAGCGAGGCCGTGCGCTGACGGAGCAACTGATGCCGCCCGAAGTCCCGGCTGGCCTTCCATCCGAGCTGTTGCAACGGCGTCCGGATATCCTGCAGGCGGAGCAGACGCTGGCGGCGGCGACGGCGAGAATCGGGATGGCCAAGGCGGCCCGGTTCCCAAAGCTTTCGATCACCGGCTTCCTGGGGGTGGCCAGTCCGGCGCTGTCGAAGCTACTGCTCTCCGGAAGCGAATTCGGCGCAGGCGGACTCGGATTGGCAGGGCCGTTGCTGAACGCGCAGAGCCTGGGTTTCGGGCAGCGGGCTGCGGAAGCCCAGGCAAGGCAGGTATTGGCTCAATACGAGCAAACCATCCTGGTGGCGTTCAAGGAGGTTGAAGATGCCCTGGTGGCGATCCGTACCGTTAACGAGCAACGCAAAGCGCAGCAGGAGCAGGTCGAAGCGCTGCGCTCAGCTTTGCATGTGTCCGACCTTCGCTACAAGGGTGGTATCACGAGCTATGTGGACGTACTCCTTGCCAAACGAAACCTGTTCAGCGCCGAATTTGCCCTCACCGCAACGCACCGCTTCCATCTGGTATCTGTCGTTCAGCTCTATAAAGCGCTGGGTGGCGGCTGGCTGCCGGGATGATTTCGACAAAGCGCTTAATTACCCGTAATTTCAAAACAATAATCCTGCCCAGTGAGTGGGGTATGACCCACAATGCTTGGTCAATCTATGACGCGGCAAGCGACAGGGAGTGTGACCCGGAGAGATTAGGATATTCCTGTCTTTTTTCAGGATAAATCCAGGAAGAGCCGAGCATATGACTTCAATAATCCGATGGTTGGAAGCATTCGTCATGCGAGAGAGGTGCATCGCTGCTTGTGTCGGGGCCGGACTCGTCCTGATGCTTGCCGGTTGCGCGGAGAAGGCTCCCACGAGCCCATCCCTCATCCCTCAAGTGGAGTTCATTACCGTCACCACGCAAACCGTCCCGGACGAGCCGGAGTTTATCGGGCAGACGGAGGCGTTTCGCCCCGTGGAGATTCGGTCGCAGGTAACCGGGATTATCAAGGAAGTCTTTTTTACCGAAGGCCGGAATGTCAAGAAAAATGATCGGCTGTACCTGATCGACCCGGTACCATTCAAGGCCATCTATCTCAGCGGTAAAGCCAGGGTGGCCCAGGCCCAGGCCCGCCTGGTCCAGGCGGAACAGGACCTGGCGCGCGTAAAACCGCTTCTTGAGCAGCAAGCCGTCAGCCGGAAGGATGTCGATGATGCTGCGGCCGAAGTGCTGGGAACCCAAGCCGCCCTGGAAGCTGCGCAAAGCGATCTGGTTAAAGCGAAGTTTGATCTTGACAACACCCTGATCACCGCTCCCGTAAACGGCCGGATCGGTCGCAGCCATTTCTACGAAGGAAGACTGGTCTCCGCTCAGACAACGCTTTTAACTACCATCGATCAGCTGGATCCCATGTATGTCAATGTGAGCGTTCCCGAAAGCTACCTGCTCCGGCGACGTCGCGAACTCACGGAGCATAAGGTCCAGCGACCCGATATTTTTAAATTGAGAGGCGTGATGACCTTTTCGGATGGGAGCGTCTACCCGGAAGAAGGGATACTGGATTTTGCGAATGTCTCCTTACGGCCCGAGACGGGAACACTACAGGCGCGATTCACATTTCCCAACCCCGAAGGCGGCTTTTCTCCCGGGCAGTCCTATTTTTATCCTGGACAGTTCGTCGAGATTCGCCTAAAGGGTTATATCCGGACTGATGCCATCCTCATCCCGCAACGTGCCGTGCAGCAGGGGCCCAAGGGGTCGTTTGTCTATGTGATCGATGGCGACGACAAGGCGGAGCTTCGCCTGATCCAGGCCAGCACATGGCACGGAAACGAGTGGTTGATCGAATCAGGGCTTCACTCCGGAGAACGCGTGATCACGGAAGGATTTCACCGGGTCCAGCCAGGCGTTCAAGTAAAGCCCGTTCCATATCAAGCGGCCTCTTCGAATAGCCAGCCTGCGAAAGAAATTACGCAGAAGGCGCCATGAACTTCCATTTTTTTATTGATCGGCCAATTTTTGCGTCGGTCCTGTCCATCGTTATTGTTGTCGTCGGCTTGGTGGCATTGAAGGCGCTGCCGATCGCGCAATTTCCGCAAATTACGCCGCCGATGGTACAGATTGAGGCGGATTATCCCGGTGCCAGTGCCGAAGTGGTGGCGGAAGCGGTGGCGCGTCCGATCGAGGTGCAGCTTCCCGGAATCGACAACCTTCTGTATTACGATTCCACAAGCACGAACGACGTACACATGACGATGAGGCTCACGTTCGAAATCGGAACGGACGTGGATATCGCACAGGTTCAGACCCAGAACCGCCAGAAGCTCGCCGAGCCGCAGCTCCCACCCGAAGTCGTCCGCCAGGGGATCAGCGTGAAAAAGGTGTCGCCGGATCTGCTGGCCGTCGTCGCGC
>JBOIFK010000276.1:0-7767 GCA_050741585.1 Nitrosospira sp. | reverse complement strand
GACTCGCTTGATGATCGAGGATCAAACGCTTGCGTTAGCGGAGCGTTCAACTTCGCTATTGTTGAACTCAAGGTCTTCCCCTCCAAATTAATGGTACTAGTCATCTTTTTATAATGTAAAGGATTCTGGTCGGACACGCTGTTTGGGTTGTTAATCTGCTCACCGCTTGGCTTTGAAATTCCTAATTCAACACCGAGAATAATCACTGCGATAACAAGTACTCACTAGCAAATAAATGTGTTAATTTAAATAATTGCCGAGCTTATATTATAGTAGATTTCTCTGTCAAGGCAATATTATGCCGTACTCCTTATCCCTTTGAGCCAAATAACAGCGCCAATTTTCAAGCATTCAAAATGCCGTCGAGATAAATTTGCGAACCATTTGCGAACCTTGCGCAAGACTTGCGGAAAGACAGGTTCCATTCTGGACGAGTTATGGACCAATATAAAGAGATTTTGGAGAATAGAACGAAGATGTGTCGCTTTTTTACAACAAATCTGTTGAGCTGCGATTCTGCCGAAGAAATTATTCTAGGGTTGACAGCGGAAAGCGGTCTGGCAGACGTAAACGATCGCTCTTACGAAACGACAATATTCGCTCGGACCCCAAATTAAACAGGATGAATCAAGGTTCTCCCCCTATCTCTCCTGTTTTTATGCCTTGGATTCCAGAATCCAGAATTCCCAAGTATTTTAAGCGACAACCCACGCCTGCGCGTCGGCATAATCGGCGAACACTCTGATATCGGCATCAATGAAAAGGTTGGTAACCCAAGCCCCCCAGGCCCGCCATTGGTTCTCTGTCACTATTGCAATCCGATTGAATTCGCTGCCGTGATCCCGAATGAATTTTATATCCTCCCATGCAACGTCGACGGTATAACTCAGCATGTCTCGCCAGTCAAACAGGACGTTCACCCGGTTGCCGGAGCGGTATTTATGAAGTACGTGCTCTTCGAACTCCTTATAATCGGCTAAGGTAAATTCCCCGAAGACAGCGACGCTGATGAGATTATCGGTTTCCTGAACGGTAATCATGGGTTGATCTCAAAATTAAAAACTTATGAATGAATTGAATTGGGTTAATTGCCCAGGATTCAAATATGCGATTCGATTTCCCGCCGCAAAAATTGATGGAAATGCGCCATGCCATCTTCCATTGGTGACTGATACGGACCGGTTTCATTAATGCCTTGCTCATACAGCGCGCGACGTCCAGCAGTCATAAGTTTACAAATTTCATCGTCTTCGACTGCAGTTTCGTGATAAGCAGCTTGTTCCGCCTCAATGAACTCTCGTTCAAATAAGGCGATGTCTTCAGGATAATAAAATTCAACCACGTTTGTGCAGCGCTCCGTTTCTGTCGGCAGCACCGTACTGATAACCAATACATGAGGATACCACTCCAGCATGATGTTGGGATAGTAAAGCATCCAGATGGCACCGTAATCCGGTGTTTTGTCCGCGGTCTGACGCAACAACTGTTCGTGCCATCTGGCGTAAACCGGGGTGCCGGGGCGGATGAAGCCATGGTTTATACCCACCGTCTGCACGTTATACGACTCACCAAACTCCCACTTCAACTCGGCAGTGTTAACGAAGCCGCCCAGGCCCGGGTGATATGATTCGACGTGATAATCTTCCAGATACACCTCGATAAATGTTTTCCAGTTGCAGGCATATTCTTCTATCTGCACACGTTCCAGTACATGCCCGGAAAAATCGAAATTCTTCAGCACACCCAGGCGGGCCATGTCGCGTGCAACATCCCGTTTGCCCGTAAATAACAAACCATTCCAATTCTGCAAAGGTGTGCTGCCGAGATTAAGACAAGGATTAACGGGAAAGTTGGGGGCCCCTAACAGCATGCCGTTCATATCATAAGTCCAGCGATGGACAGGGCAGACGATATTTCTGCTGTTGCCGCGACCTTTGAGCAGAAGAGACTGCCGATGACGGCAGACGTTGGACAACAGCTCAATGCCGTCCTTGTTGCGCACCAGGACCCTGGCGTTATTCATCCATTCCAGCACGTAATAATCACCGACGTTCGGCACCATCACTTCGTGACCGACGTAGCCTGCCCCCCGGTCAAATAAAAGGCGTTTCTCCAAATCAAGGATATCGGGATCGAGATACCAGTCAATCGGCAGTTGCGTCGGCAGTTTCAGTTCGGAAACATCAAAAAGATTGGACATATCTGGTACTTCACACTTTCGAAGGGGTTAAAAACGGACAGCTATCATATTAAAACCCAGCGTCTATCGAATTAATGCGACGACTAAGGCGGGGAGAAGGTGATATATCCTTCCTAAAACGCCTATAATCCCACTAAAAAGTTCCATTGAAGAAAGTTTCATGTATTTAATTGACCTGACCACGCTTATTGCGTTATTTTTGCAGCTTCCTGGCCAATGGTATCTCTTCTGTGACACTTGCTTATCATGACAAAGCCCGCTAAACCCGTCAAATTTTCACAGCCAGATAGTTTTGAAGCAGCATTGACGGAACTGGAAAGCATTGTAGTTGAAATGGAAGCGGGACAAATGCCGCTTGAAGTTTCGCTTTCAGCTCACAAACGTGGTACGGAGTTGCTACAATATTGCCAGTCCAAGCTACAGGAGGCACAACTACAGGTACGCCTTCTTGAGGCTGATACACTGAAAAATTTCTCCCCGTCCGGTATCGATGATCGCTGATTTCCAGGATTGGGCGAGGAGCCATCAGGTACGCGTAGAAACTTCCCTGCAAATCCTGCTTCCCGCCGCAAATATTGCCCCCGAGCGTCTGCATGATGCCATGCGTTATACCGTTCTCGGTGGCGGAAAGCGAGTGCGTCCGCTGCTTGCCTTTGCGGCCGGAGAGTTGAGTAAAGCGGACGAAGAGCGTGTAACGATTGCTGCCGCGGCGGTGGAATTGATACATGCCTATTCACTGGTGCATGATGATCTGCCTTGCATGGATGACGATGTGCTGCGGCGGGGCAAGCCTACGTGTCATGTAGAATACGATGAAGCCATTGCATTGCTGGCGGGCGACAGTCTGCAGAGCCTGGCCTTTCAATTGCTCGCCGAATATCGCTTGGCGGATACGCCGCAAATGCAATTGGAAATGATTAAACGGCTGGCGCAGGCAGCAGGATCGCGCGGCATGGCTGGCGGACAGGCGGTTGATCTCGCCAGCGTAGGAAAGACCTTGAGTCTTCCGGAACTGGAGTTTATGCACATCCATAAGACCGGAGCGCTTATCCGTGCTGCGGTAATGCTCGGCGCCTGTTGCGGTAGCAGCTTGAACGAGGGCCATTTGACGGCCCTTGATCATTTCGCTAAATGTATAGGCCTTGCATTCCAGGTGGTTGACGATGTGCTCGATGCAGAAGCGACCACCGCGACTTTAGGCAAGACCGCCGGCAAGGATGCCGAAAATAACAAACCAACATATGTAAGCATTCTTGGAAGCAGCCGGGCACGCGAACTGGCCGAGGAATTGCGGCACGAGGCATATCAGTCGCTGGAAGTTTTCGGCGCAACGGCGGGACGACTGCGGCAGGTAACCGATTTCATCATCCACCGCGAGTTTTGAGAATGATGTTTTGTACAGTACCGAATATTACAATTTTTAGGGTTTAAATGTATCCACTGCTTGATACCATCAATGCTCCTTCCAAGTTGCGAAAGCTGGAACGCAAGGCGCTGCCGCAACTCGCCGACGAGTTACGTCAATTCCTGGTTGAATCGGTAGCCAAAACCGGCGGGCATCTGTCCTCGAATCTCGGCACAATCGAGTTAACCATCGCATTGCATTATGTTTTCGATACACCCCATGACCGCTTGGTATGGGATGTCGGCCACCAGACGTATTCTCACAAGATCCTTACCGGCCGCCGTGAAGGCATGAGCAAGCTGCGCATGCAAGGGGGTGTCGCGGGATTTCCGCGACGCGACGAAAGCGAATACGATGCCTTTGGCACGGCGCACTCCAGCACCTCCATCAGCGCTGCTCTGGGCATGGCGGTTGCAGCGCAACGGGAGGGCAAAAACCGGCGCGTGGTAGCCGTGATCGGTGATGGCGCGATGAGCGCGGGCATGGCATTCGAGGCTTTGAACAACGCCGGGGCCATGAATACTGATTTACTGGTCATCCTGAACGATAATGACATGTCGATATCGCGCCCGGTGGGGGCGCTCAACAACTACCTCGCCAGGCTCATGTCAGGCCAGTTCTATGCAACAGCACGGCGAGCCGGGGAAAAAATGCTTGGTGTGGTGCCCCCAATGCTGGAACTGGCCAAGCGCGCCGAAGAGCATGTAAAGGGCATGGTAACGCCCAGCACGCTGTTTGAGGAATTCGGTTTCAATTACATTGGCCCCATTGATGGTCATGATCTCGACATACTGATAACCACGCTCAATAACATTAAGCATCTTGACGGCCCCCAGTTCCTGCATATCGTAACGCGCAAGGGCGCGGGCTATAAGGCTGCGGAGGACGATCCGATCCTCTACCATGGTGTAAGCAAGTTTAACCCGGATGCCGGCTTCGCTCCCAAGGCTGCAAGCAAGCCTAACTACAACCAGATCTTCGGGGATTGGTTGTGCGATATGGCGGCGTTGGATCCACGTCTGATCGGGATCACACCGGCGATGCGTGAGGGCTCGGGGTTGGTGAGGTTTTCCGAGGAGTATCCCGATCGCTATTTTGATGTGGGAATCGCCGAACAGCATGCTGTCACTTTTGCTGCAGGTTTGGCTTGCGATGGCATGAAGCCGGTAGTAGCCATTTACTCAACCTTTCTGCAGCGGGCTTACGACCAGCTGATTCACGATGTCGCTATTCAGAACCTGCCGGTCGTATTCGCCATCGATCGCGCCGGATTGGTCGGAGCGGATGGTCCCACTCATGCGGGTAGTTTTGATTTAACCTATTTGCGCTGTATTCCGAATATCACGGTGATGGCACCTTCGGACGAGGATGAGTGCCGCCAGATGCTCTACACCGCATTCCAACTGAATACACCGACAGCGGTACGGTACCCGCGCGGCGCTGGTACCGGCGTAGTGCCACAAAAGGAAATGCAAGCGATACCGGTCGGCCGTGGCGAGATTCGCCGTAACGGAGAAAAGATTGCGCTGCTGGCTTTCGGCAGCATGCTCAAACCCTGCCTGGAAGCGGCGGAGGAATTAAACGCCACTGTTGTCAATATGCGCTTTGTCAAACCGCTGGACAATGATCTGATCCTGTCTCTGGCAGCAGATCATGAGTTACTGGTGACAGTGGAAGAGAACACCATCATGGGCGGCGCAGGTAGCGCGGTGGTGGAGTCGCTGGAAAGCAGGAAGGTCATTATTCCGGTCTTGCAGCTGGGCTTGCCGGATATCTTTATAGATCAGGGCGATCCCTCACAGATGTTGGCTGATTGCGGGTTGGATAAGGCGGGAATCACCAAATCCGTCAGAGCGAGACTCTCCGAGTAAATTAGCTCAACTATTTCCCCCGGGCCCATGATTTGCGTATACCCTGGGCTCGTCTTTTCCAGAAAAATAGACAATGAATGACATCAATTCTCCCCTTGCGGACGTACAAAACGCTATGGACACAAGGTGTATCGCGATCAATAGGGCGGGTATCAGAGCCATTCGCCATCCGGTAAGGATAACGGATAGGAATAACGATACACAGCATACCATCGCAGTATTCAATATGCATGTAAATTTACCCCATAACTTCAAAGGCGTGCACATGTCACGTTTTGTGGAGATACTTAACAGTCACCATAACGAGATTTCTGTGGAGTCATTCGAAAATATTCTTCGAGCCATGGTCAAGAAGCTCGAGACGGAATCCGGCGGCATAGAAATGACATTTCCCTATTTCATCAATAAAACGGCGCCGGTTTCCCGCGTAAAAAGCCTGCTGGATTATGAAGTGACTTTCATTGGTGAAATTAACAAGGGGAGCTACAAGTTCACCATGAAAGTAGTTGTACCCGTGACCAGTCTATGTCCGTGTTCCAGGCAAATTTCCGACTATGGTGCACATAATCAGCGTTCTCATATATCAATCTCAATTTGCACCAATGGTGTTGTCTGGATCGAGGATCTGGTAAGAATAGCGGAGGATCAAGCCTCATCCGAGCTTTATGGGCTACTGAAACGTGCGGATGAAAAATATGTTACCGAAAAGGCCTACGACAATCCGAAATTTGTAGAGGACGTGGTGCGCGATGTTGCTGCGGCGCTGAGCCAGGACACGCGTATCGATGGTTATGTTGTGGAATCAGAAAATTTTGAATCTATTCACAATCATTCGGCTTACGCGCTGATAGAACGAACAGGATAAAAAGCTGAGAGCGGAGAACTCGGCAGTTGCCTCGCGAATTAGCTTTGCATATGCAACAATTATGCTCATAAGGACTGTGGGTCGGCCAGGTTCCAGGCCGATAGCGCAACATTCCGGAAAAGGCCGTAAATTGACCTTTTACCGATGGGAAGGTATAGTGTCGATCTTTCCGGGGTGTAGCGTAGCCTGGTAGCGCGCCTGGTTTGGGACCAGGATGTCGGGAGTTCAAATCTCTCCACCCCGACCAATTCATAGCTGATTTGGGGCAAAATCCGATTTGAGTGGTGCCCGTAGCTCAACCGGATAGAGCACCAGCCTTCTAAGCTGGGGGTTACAGGTTCGATTCCTGTCGGGCACGCCATTAGGCTATCGCATTAGCAATGGCACCTTAACTTCAAGCTATACGATGTCTTTTCAGATGGTGGCTGTAGCTCAGTGGTAGAGCCCCGGATTGTGATTCCGGTTGTCGTGGGTTCGATCCCCATCAGCCACCCCATAGACATGCATCAGGATGCTTTTGCGCTCGTCCTCCGGCGTAACCAGAAGAAGGCCGCAATGCCGCCAGCGCCCAGCAACAGTGCAATCTCTGTCGCGCCAAAACCCGAACCATGTCCGCCGTGTCCCCCACCTCCCCCAACATGTATTGGAATGCGCACGGCTGTGGTCATTTTGCCGGCTTTCTCTGTTTCCAATAGCAAAGCATACTGACCGAGTTCTTCCAAATTCACTGTGAATGTAATACTTCCAGAAGGATATTGTTTGGCGGGCACGGACATAATTTCGTGCCCTCCTTCTCCACCTTCCCCCTCTCCATGTCCTTCCATCACCAGGCGCATCGCGATGGGTAGTTCGCGAGAATCGGGATCCGTCAAATCCACCGTAAAATACAGCTCGCCGGTCTCTGGAACGTGATCGCAGTACGCATGAGTGGGTGGAAGGTCGCCTTTTGGCTTTTCATAGGCGCTGAAAGCCACCGGAAAAGCCCCCGATTTGATGGCACAGTCTCCCGAATGATGGCCTTCATGAGCAAGCATTAACTGCGCATGAACCGGCACAGCCACCAGCGCTACCAACGTGGTGCATGCCAAGCTCACAGCCCACTCGAACATTCTATTCATAATATCTCCGATTTCCAATCCGCCAAATTAATCGTACGCCCAGCATTTTACGCGAATCGTAAATTGTATAACAAACTAACCGGGAATAGGAAGCAGAGTCCCAAGCTAACCCACACAGACGAGCTTCGCGAATCTCGGCAAACCAGATGCAAGTACGTCATTGACACTTCTCAGTTAAGCGGAAGAGCGATTTTATATTTCTTTCAGCACAACTGGTTTCAACTTTAATCCGGCGGTTGGGCGTGCCAAGAGTGCGATCTTTTGGATAGGAAGGGCAGGACGCACGGCGCGGAAATCGTGCGGCCCCG
>JBOIFK010000275.1:0-6840 GCA_050741585.1 Nitrosospira sp. | reverse complement strand
GTTCAAGCAGGCCTTCAATAATTTGACTCGGCTCACAAATTTGCCACTGTCCGAAGGAGATAATATTGGCCAACATGAAGGCCGTCCGTCTTATCGAGATCTGGCCGCATTCAATTTCTTGCCACAGCATATTGTTGCAAACCCCAATACGCTATTTTATAAGGCCGATTCTTACGATCACAAGGAACGTTTAAAGAAGGTTATGCCCTTTGCGCTAGGCATTATCGATAGTGAATATGTTGTCAAAGAACGTGAACGAAATCAGCTTCAACGACAGCACGATGATTTACTGAAACAGCAAGAGCTTCGCCGCCGCTCAATGACCGCATGGGACGCTGAGGTTGAGGGTCTGTGGAACCAAAGCGTGGAACTTGGATTGGTTCGAAACGATGATGCATCGACTACTGAAAAGAGGATATCTACGCTAAGTAAGGTCAATTCGCTTTTTCTTGCGAATGGCCTCGATGCGACCTTACAGGTACCGAACTATTCCTTCACCAATCAGAGATACAAAGAGGTCCAAATCCTCGAAGAGGCACTACAAGCAAAGGCCGACTCTTTACGGCGTGAAATTCGTGGGTACGAGCGGCTGGCCCAGCGTGCTCTCGACTTTACCGGTGCCGTTCAACTGGAGCGTAGTCGGGTTGTCAACTTGGATTGGTTAAAGGGTCATCTGGGCGCGGAGAATGAGTGCGTCGTCTGTGGCTCAAACACCAATCAATTACATAGCGTTGTGTCGCGGCTCGAAGCTGAGGTCAATCGCGTCAATGGCCTGTCGCAAGCGCTGTTTGAAAGTCCCATTGTCGACAAGGAAATCCAGTATTCCAAGGCACGCCTCTTTGAGGTGCAAGGTCAGTTGCAAGCTGCTCGAATGAATCGACTGGAACTGCAGCAGATAGAGTCTGCAACAAAGGATTCGCTAAGCCGAGTCTATGTCCTCATGGGCCGGATACAGGCACTCCTCATCACCTTTGCGGCGATGAACAATGCCGATGATACGGGAAATCGGATTACTGAAATTGGGTTAGCGCTCCATGAACTAGATGCGTATTTCCGACGCTCTGGTAGAGAGACGCGGGAGGCCAAAGTTGACAAGGAACTGAGCTAATTAATCGAAACGTACGCTGAGGGCTTCAGGCTCGAACGGCGTGGCACAATTAGTTTGGACAAGAACGAATTGACTCTCAGTTTTCGGCGATTCGAGATGGCGAAGAAGGAGTATTTGTGGGAGGTCGGTAGCGGCGCCAATTGGATGGGCTATCACATCGTGACATTTCTAGCGCTGCATCAGTTTTTATCGCGAGACGAGTTATCAAATTCGCCTGTTTTCAATTTTCTGGTGATTGATCAGCCCAGTCAGGTGTATTTTCCGAGTGCCGCATCGGGTGTCAATCAACTCGACGCAGATGTGGATGGCCTAGAAAAGCTAAAGGTCGAACGGGACGTAGATGTGAATGCAACAAAGAGAATTTTTGAGATGCTTGAGGTTGGTCTCAAGGCAGCCGGATATCGCTATCAAATAATCGTGCTGGAGCATGCTGATGTGTCCATTTGGGGCGAGGTGCCACACATAGTTGAAGTCGCAAACTGGAAAGCAGAAGGCCAAGGTCTGATTCCAGAGTCTTGGCAACGAGAAGCTTAATGAAATTGTGGAAGAGTTTTGAGGTGCGTCGCCGAGATATAGTTAGCCGTCATTCTACTCACAGTATTGATAACATATGTGATAGGCATAGTACATGACATTGTTCAGGCCACCTTCTTTATTAGCTGTATGCAATCGGTTGTTTGTTTCTGCCGGATAAAGTTGGTACCGCTGTCGTCGCTGTAAACAACCAAGCATGTATGTGTACGTCAGAACCCGCTTTGAACAGTAATCAGTGCGGCATGACCAAGCAAAATGCTGAACCAGAAGGCCCTCAATCACGGACTCCTTGTGTTCCTCGCCTTTATTTCGCCCGCCGTTTCACCG
Source organism: Nitrosospira sp. (assembly GCA_050741585.1). Taxonomy (GTDB): domain Bacteria; phylum Pseudomonadota; class Gammaproteobacteria; order Burkholderiales; family Nitrosomonadaceae; genus Nitrosospira. The sequence goes on along the minus strand of JBOIFK010000275.1, from coordinate 4,871 downwards.
CATAGCCATATTGCGTCGGCCATGCCGGTTCCTCACCCATGAGGTATTGTACCTTGATGGCCCAGAAGGGTTCCCGCAGCAACTCTCGCCCGATAAAGACCATGTCCGCCTGGCCGCTGGTGATGATTTCGTCCGCATGCTGCGGGTCGGTAATCAAGCCCAGGCCGCCGGTCTGGATTTTCGCTTCTTCGCGGATGCGCCGGGCAAAGGGAATCTGGTAGCCTCTCGATACGGGAATCCTTGCATCGGGCGTCGCTCCGCCGGAGGAGACGTCGATCAGGTCCGCGCCCAGCGCCTTCAGTTCCCTGCAAAGCACGATCGATTGCTCGATGTCCCAGCCGCCGTCGGTCCAGTCGGTTGCCGAGATTCGCACAAAGAAGGGCAGCTCCTGGGGAATGGTCTCGCGCAGCCGCTCGGCGACGCGCAGCAGCAGCCGCATGCGGTTTTCCAGGCTGCCGCCATAGTCGTCGCTGCGCTGGTTGCTGATGGGCGAGAGAAACTCGTGCATCAGGTAGCCATGGGCGGCGTGGAGCTCGATGACTTTGAAGCCCGCCGCCAGCGCGCGCCGGGTGGCGGTTTCCCAGGCGTCGATGCAGCGCTCGATATCCTCTGTCGACAGGGGCGACGGAACCGGGTCTCCCGCATCGAAGGGAATGGGGCTGGGGCCGACGACCGGCCAGCCGCCTTCGGCGGCGGTCTTGAGGCTGCGCCCGCCGCTCCAGGGCTTGTCGCAACTGGCCTTGCGCCCGGCATGGGCGAGCTGGATGCCGGGAACGGCGCCTTGTGCTTCCACGAAGTTTGCGATCCGGGACAGCGGTTCGATATGCTCGTCTTTCCAGATTCCCATATCGCCGGGTGAGATGCGTCCCTCCGCCGTGACCGCCGTCGCTTCGACGACCACAAGCGCGACGCCGCCTATTGCCCGGCTGCCGAGGTGAACCAGGTGGAAATCGTTGGCAAAGCCATCCTCTGCCGAATACATGCACATGGGGGACATCGCGATCCGGTTGTTGAAGGTGACGCCGCGAATGGTCAATGGAGACAGCAGATCCACTTCCGGGATTTCGCGGTCGTGCTCGCTCTGGCACTGGGCCTGGACGGGGCCTTGGCCGGCGCTTGTGCCGGCGAGCGGACCATTGGCGGGAGGCGGGGGTAAACTTGTATCTTTATCCGGGGCTTTATCCGGATCATAGTGGGACATGATTTTTCCCTCCTTGAAAAGTGTCTATCGATCCTGTTAATCTTCCTGGCAATCTTTCAGTATTGGGGCCCATGCTGGTGATGACCGGCCGGGCGTCAAATTTGCATGCCTGATAAAGTATATACGTGAAACGATTTTTTTCAGTTCGACCCATTTCCATTTCCGGCGGGAAAAGACATCCATGACAAACAAGGCGATCTACGTGCAGCCAGGCGGCGGGTTTGACCGGGTCACGCTGGGCACCAGCGAGCCATCGCCGCCGAAGGCGGGCGAGATCACGGTCAGGATCCGCGCCAGCTCGCTTAATTACCACGATTACGCGGTGGTGAGCGGTATGTGGGCCCCAGCAGTGCCGCGCATTCCCATGTCGGATGGCGCGGGAGAGGTCCTCGCGGTGGGGGAAGGCGTGAACGAATTTGCCCCCGGTGATCACGTGGTCAGCACATTTTGTCCCGCATGGCTGGACGGCGAAGCCGAAGTGGATGATATGAGCACGGTGCCGGGTGACGGCATCGACGGTTACGCCCGCCAGCAGGCGACCATGCCGGCGACGGCATTCACGCGGACGCCGAAGGGCTACAGCCATGCGCAAGCGGCCACGCTGACCTGCGCGGGGTTGACAGCGTGGCGGGCATTGATGGTGGACGGGGCATTGAAGCCCGGCGAGACCGTGCTGATCCAGGGGACCGGCGGCGTTTCGGTGTTCGCCCTGCAATTCGCCAAGATGGCGGGGGCGACGGTGATCGCGACATCGTCCAGCGATGAAAAATTGGCACGGTTGGAGGCGCTTGGCGCGGATTGCCTGATCAATTACCGGAAAGACGAAAAGTGGGGTGATTCGGTGCGGCGGCTGACGGCGGGCCGCGGGGTCGATCATGTCATTGAAGTCGGCGGACCGTCGACATTGGCGCAATCCATGACGGCGGCGCGCATCGGGGGGCACATCGCGGTTATTGGTATTCTCTCGGGCGTGGCCGCAACGCTGCCGCTGCTTTCGGTCTTGACGCGCCAGTTGCGCCTCAAGGGCCTGGTGGTCGGCAGCCGCCGCTGTCAAATGGATATGATCCGGGCCATCGACGCAACCGGCTTGCAGCCAGTCATCGACCGGAGTTTTCCGCTGGAGCAGATCGTCGACGCTTTTCGCTACCAGGAGAGCAACCGGCACTTCGGCAAGATATGCCTTGAGATCTGAGTGTCAGGCGTCCGTAGAAGCAGGGGCTTTGTTGATGTGCTGCGGGAGAATCGGACCAGGCGAACCCGTAAGATGCGGGAACCGTATTCGGTTAAATTATTCCAGAAGTGATGGGAGCCGTGGTCTGTTCCCATTTCCCAACAGACCATTAATTGTTGTTTGGATATGGAGTTACCCATCAACTGGATTCTCTGGCGTATCGAGTATCAGTTGGTAAAAGCTGAGATTAAGCCAACGTCCAAATTTGAATGCCGCATGTTTGATGGTTCCTGCATGAACGAAGCCGAGCTTGGTATGCATACAAATACTTACCGTGTTTGACTCATCGATTCCCCCAATGAGAACATGATAATCCTGAGCCCTTGCATTTTGAATTATGTTACTCATTATGAGTCGGCCGAAACCTTTTCCACGTTGATCCTTACGAACGTAAACAGAATGCTCCACGGAATATTTATATGCTGGCCGTTCTCGAAAGGTTCCGTAGCTTCCGAATCCTAACAACTCGCCGCTCTCATCCTCTAATCCTATTACCGGAAAATGCGCATCCTGTTTTGCTTTGAACCAAGAAACCATACTTTCAGGTGTTCGCGGTTTATACTCGTAGAATGCCGTTGAATTAAGAATTGCATCGTTAAATATATCCAGAATTTTATCCGCATGTTTCTGGTAGCTACACGAAATGATCTTAATAATCTTTTTTTCCTGAGAACGGTAGCGAGCTTTCAGACTTCCTAAAGCCACCACTAATTAGAGAAATAGAGAAAGGAGAAATAGGGGACAGACCACGGTTTCTGCCAAGACGCGGAGCTAGCAGCCTGTCGGACTTAAAGGAAATCGGCTGCAAAAGCGTCGCGGCGGTCCATATTTCACCTCTTTTTCGACCGATAGAATGACTATTGGTCTTCAAAATCGTCAAAATCTGTCCTCGCCCAGTCACTTTTTCGCATCGATTCTTCAAGTCCGACAGGCTGCTAGACGCGCGATATGCCAGGAGTTATCTTGCCAGCAAAATTGCTTGCCTCAGGATCAGGGAAACCGTGGTCTGTCCCCTATTTTCCCTCCACAGGTACTCCCTCGCGAATCATACATCCTCACTGCCGCGTGACCTGGAGGCGTGCCAGCCGCTGGTCCAGTTCCTCGGCTGCCGTTATCTGATCCTTTGCGCGGTAGAGTTTCGCGAGGTTGTCCAGGTTTGTTTTCACGTTCGGGTGGTCGGGACCGAGGGTTTTTTCGAAGATGCCCAGCGCGCGCTTGTAGAATGGCTCTGCTTGCACGTATTGGCCCCTGGTATGATAGATATATGCCAGGTTGCTCAGGCTGGCAGCCATGCTGAGATGGTGGGAACCGGGAGCTTTCTCGAGGATCGCCAGCGAACGCTCATAGAAGGGTTCCGCCTGCGCATACTGGCCCTGGATGCGGTAGAGCTCCGCCAGGTTGCTCAAGTCCCTGCCCACATCGGGGTGGTCCAAACCGAGGGTGCTCTCCCGGATTGCCAGCATGCGCTTGTAGAGCGGCTCCGCCTGCGCATACCGGTTCTCGGTATGATAGATTAACGCCAGGTTATTCAGGCTGGTGGCCATGCCGGGGTGGTTGGGGCCGAGCTCCTTCTCGCGGATGGCCATGAAACGCTCGTAGAGCGGGCGGGCGGTCGCGTACTGGCCCTGGGTACAATAGAGTTCCGCCAGGTTGTTCAGGGTCTGGGCCACATCGGTGTGGTTGGGGCCGTGGGCTTTCTCGCGGATGGCCAGCGCGCGCTTATAGAGCGGCGCCGCTTCCGCATAGCGGCCTGCCGCGCGGTAGAGTTCCGCAAGGCCGTTCAGGCTCGTCGCCACCAGATAATTTCCGGGGCCGAAGTATTTTTCCCGGATGGCCAGCGCGCGCTTGTAGAGCGGTTCCGCCAGCGCATACTGGTTATGGTCGCGGTAGAGTTCCGCCAGGTTGTTCAGGCTGGTTGCCGCATTGGGATGATTAGGCCCCACGGCCTTTTCCGCCACTGCAAGCGATTTCTTGACGGCCGCCACCGCGCGTTCGTACTGGCCCTTCTCGTAATGGGATATGGCCTCTTTGCTGATCGATTCCCATTTTGTGTCTTGCGCACGGGCAGGTGTCGCCGGTGCTGCCATACCAAACATAAGGGCCAGGAGGAAAGCGATCGGTAGTGTTTTCATGGCTTCCTTATAAAGCGCACTGGCTGCAAAGTAAGGGACGAAACGGAAAATGCCAAATTCATTTGCCTGCATATTCGCGGCAACCGCTCATTTTCTCACAAACTAGGCACAATGTACTTAAACAGCAACATTTTGGCCTCATGGCGCCGTGCAGGGGAAGTTTTTGGCCCTTTTTGCCCCGTATAGCCCAGGAAAACAGCCGGAAATCGTGATTCGTCATTGTTTTTCTGCGGTCACGGCTTTCAAGGAGTGATGAGGGCCGTCGTCCATTCTCTTTATTGTTTCATCCATACTATTATGCATATAC
>JBOIFK010000274.1:0-6685 GCA_050741585.1 Nitrosospira sp. | reverse complement strand
AAATAAAAATAAAGCCGCTAGTATTTTTCAAACTTATCTTTCATGGCTTTCACCTGCCTTAGTATGCAACTTCAGCATGGCAGCCTGGCAATTGTCTCCTGCAATAAGCGGCCAGACCTCCAGGCTGCGGCTGATGGATTCGTCTATCAGCGGCGCTTCTTCCCTGCGCGGCGGCTGCAATACATAATTTACCACGGCATTTCTGTCGCCGGGATGACCAATACCGATGCGCAGGCGCCAGAAATCCTTGGTAGCAAGGTGCGCGGCAATGTCCTTTAACCCATTGTGCCCGCCCAGTCCACCGCCCAGTTTCAGTCTGGAGATACCTGGAGGCAAATCCAGTTCGTCATGAACCACGAGAATCTGTTCAGGCGGAATTTTATAAAAATGACATAAGGCTGCAACGGATTTCCCGCTGACATTCATGTAGGTCTGGGGATTGAGCAGCCACAACTCTGAATCGCCTTGACCAATGCGCGCGCATAAGCCATGAAACCTCGCTTCCGCTTTCAAAGTAATATGCAATTCGTCCGCCAGGCGGGACACCCACCAGTTGCCGGCATTATGACGAGTGGTGGCATATTCCCTGCCTGGATTGCCAAGACCGACGATGAGTTTCATCGAGCGTAACAGATAGTGTGGCGGTTTACTAAAAGGAAAAGCCCGCCGGAACCGATATAACCCCAGCGGGCTGCATCAAAAAAACGCAGGTATTATTTCTTCTTTCCAGCGTCCTTCTTCTCACCTTCCTTTGCCACACCCTCTTTCTTCTGTACAGTCGTCGGGATATCCGCCGCAGCCACGGCGGCGGCAGCCTCCTCGGCAGCCACAGCCCGAGGAATGACGATGGTTGCCACGGGCAAATTCTCGCCTTTGATAAGTGCGGGAATTTCCACTCCCTGCGGCAGCTTCAGATCGCTCAGGTGCAAGGTATTTCCGGCGGCCAGATCGGTCAGATCAACCGTAATAAATTCAGGCAGGTCTTTCGGCAAGCATGAAACATCCAGTTCGGTGAGCACGTGGCTGACGAGACCGCCAGACAATTTCACTCCTGGCGAAATCTCCGCGTTAATGAAGTGTAGCGGCACTTTCATGTGTATTTTCTTGTTCTTGTCGACACGCTGAAAGTCAATATGCAGCACTTGCAATTTGAATGGGTGCATTTGTATGTCGCGCAAAAGCACCGGCTCTTTTTGTCCGTCCAAATCCATCGACAAGATGGAAGCATGGAAAGCCTCCAGCTTTAGCTTGTGATAAAGACCGTTATGATCCAGCTCAATCGCTTGCGCCGGGCTCTCTCCGCCATAAATAACTCCCGGCACCTTGCCGGAACCGCGCAGGCGGCGGCTCGCACCTTTGCCCTGCAATGTGCGCTTGCTGGCGCCGATTTCAATTTGCATCTTATCTTCTCCGGAATATGGAGCATCCGCGACCAGATGACTCCGATTAATAAAAATTCATGATCTTATTTATTCAAAAATTGTTCGCATATCAATCATGCTTGCCACTGCGGGATTCATTTATCTCGTTTACCGTGCTTGATAACACCTGAATCGGATCTGCGGAGGCGCCCCCTACTCCATGAACAGCGAACTCACCGAATCCTCGTTGCTGATTCTCAACATCGTTTCAGCCAGCAAGCTCGCCACGCTCAACTGATGAATCCGGACGCAGTCTTTAGCGTCCGCGCGTAATGGAATGGTATCGGTGACCACCAATTTGTCCAGCGCGGAATTCTCGATCCGCTCCACCGCCTTGCCGGATAATACGGCGTGGGTGCAATAAGCCAGCACGCTCGCTGCCCCCTCCTCTTTTAATGCCCGGGCCGCCTCACACAAAGTATTCGCGGTGTCCACCATGTCATCCATGATAACGCACGTACGCCCGTCCACTTCGCCGATTATGTTCATCACCTTGGCAACATTGAATTTGGGACGCCGCTTGTCTATGATCGCCAAATCGCACTCGAGGCGTTTCGCCATCTGCCTTGCTCGCACTACGCCGCCTACATCGGGTGAAACCACTACCAGGTTCTGGTGGTCACTTTTCCATAAATCGCCCAGCAGGATCGGCATGCTGTAAACATTATCCACCGGAATGTCGAAAAAACCCTGTATCTGATCTGAATGCAGATCCATGGTTAATAGCCGGTCTATGCCGACAGTCGTCAGCATGTTCGCCACCACTTTAGCGGTAATCGGCACCCGTACCGAACGCGGCCTTCTATCTTGGCGGGCATAGCCGAAATAAGGCATCGCCGCAGTAATACGCCCGGCGGAAGCTCGCTTCAGTGCGTCCACCAATACCAGCAACTCCATCAACGTGTCATTGGTAGGCATGCAGGTGGATTGCAAAACAAAAACGTCCTTGCCACGGACATTCTCAAGGATTTCCACCATGATCTCGCCATCGCTGAAACGGCCCACCGTGGCGCGCCCGACATGGATGTTGAGATGCCGTACCACATCCTGCGCCAGCCTGGGATTGGCGTTGCCGGTAAAAACCATCAAGCTGTCGTAGGCCATGGCTGGTGACTAGAGTTTGAAAATTCTAAACCGGAAGCGGAAGGAATAAAGCGGATACAGGCGACTCATCGCGATATCCGATCGTCCAACCAGTCCCCGGGCGGTGTTTGTTTATAAAGACCTGAAAATTGGCTGGGGAGGTAGGGATCGAACCTACGAATGCCGGAATCAAAATCCGGTGCCTTACCACTTGGCGACTCCCCAAAAATTACTGTTCCACGAAATCATGTACGGGATGGCGATCCAATCCTCGCGCCACAAAACCGCTCATATTGACGGGAACCTGCGCCAGCGCCGTTCGTGCTGCCTGCTCGGTGGCAAACTCGGCAAACACACAAGCCCCCGAACCGGTCATCGCCGCCATCCTGGCACTATCAAGCCGCTTAAGCCATTCCAGATGACGCGCAACCTCGGGATATATCCGGCACACGACCGGCTCCAGATCGTTATGCCCATGCTCGATGGAAAAGGGCGGTATTTTGATTGGAATCGTGTTTCGTGTCAATTCTTTACTGGCAAAAACCTGCGCGGTCGGCACATGCACGGAGGGCGTAAGGATCAGATACCAGGCGGGCGGCAGCATGATGGGTGAAAGTCTTTCGCCGATACCTTCAGCAAAGGCATTCTCACCGAAAATGAACACGGGTACGTCCGCGCCCAGTCTGAGCCCCAGTTCCAGTAGCCGATCCCTTTTCCAGCTTAATCCCCATAAATGGTTCAGTGCCAGCAACGTTGTAGCTGCATCGGAACTGCCTCCCCCTAGTCCTCCCCCCATGGGAATGCGCTTTTCCAGGAAAATTTCCACACCCTGGGGCATGCCGCTTTCCTGCTGCAGCAATTTTGCGGCGCGTACACACAAATCCTCGTCTTCAGGCACGCCGGGAAGAGGAGCATGTAGCTTGACCACGCCATCTTCCCGTATAGCGAAATGAAGCCGATCTGAAAAATCGAGGAAACGAAAAACCGTTTGCAGCAAATGATAGCCATCGTTTCTACGCCCGACCACGTGCAGGAACAGATTAAGTTTGGCGGGAGCCGGATAAATGAGTTCAGTCATCGAACCCGCATTTGTTCAACCTAGTCCTGCAGATGAACAGGAATTAAGGTCAAAGTGGCAAAAAATATCTTCTTGTATCATAGCGTTAAATTGAAATAAGGGGACCGCCGGATTCATGTCAGTTATCCGGATTCCAATTGTCTATGACGAGTTTTATTTGAAGATTGCTGCGTTTAAGTATCAACAATTTCGGTTGCCCAGTTTTCACCTGCGTGGTTTGTGTCTTCAGCATCGGGAAATAGCTCAAATAACTAATCTCCCATCCATCCTGTCGAATAGCCGCAATGTGCCCATCGATACCCACGTCCATCTCCGATGCCGTCGCGGGTGAATTCATGCTTTGTACCCAATATTGCAAGCCAGCGAGAGGCAAGCGCCACCCCAGTATCCGTTCAGTCAGGCTTTCCACATCGGCGGCATAGTAGCTCTCCTGCTCCGAAGTCGTCAGATATACGCCCTCGGAATTGTGCTGAATCTGCACCAGAGTCTGCCCCAGCGGAGACAACAGAAGAATTTCGTCGGCATCTGCAGTGTGATGCCACTGCACTCCACCGGAGAAACTCTCTTTCCCGCCCTTTACCGAAACTCTGCCTATCAGCCCGAAATTTGCTGATTTTGCTGCAGCCCCCACTACTGGCTCAGTGACGACGGTTGTGACAATATTATTTTTATGGGTAAGCGTGGTACAACCGGCAAAAAAAAGCACCGCACATAAAATCAGACTCCGACATGGAATATCCGACCACCTTTCAAAAAGCGAAAGCAGCTGGCCACTAGACTGAAGCGGCCTTCCGCGGCATATCCCATCATCTTTCTGCACTGCACTACTTCATGAATTTCTTCATGGTACTGATCAACACCTCGTTACCAGGATGATTCTCGAGAGCGGACTGCCAGACTTCTTTTGCTTCTTCTTTCATTTCCTGCATCCATAGAACTTCGCCCAGATGGGCGGCAATTTCCGGGTCTGGATTCATCCCGAACGCTTGACGCAGATAACTAAGCCCCTGATTGAGATTACCCATACGGTAATGCACCCAACCCAGACTATCCATGATGTAGGGATCATTGGGGGAAAGTGCGATCGCTTTTTCAATTAGCTCCAACGCTTCCGGCAGGCGATTGCGATTGCTATGCTCCGCAAGGCCGTAACCGAGGGCATTATAAGCATGCGCGTGATCGGGCTTCAATTGGATCAGCTTGCGCAAATCCTGCTCCATGATGTCGGATTTGCCGATTTTTTCTGCTGCCAAGGCACGATCATAGAGCAGATCAGCGTATTCTGGCAGCTTTTCGAGGCCCTTACTGAGCAACTGAAACGCTTTCTGATAAGCGCCCGTCTCGCGCAGTAATTGGGCTTCGGCGATTATCAACTGGGCACGTTGCTGATTATTCGTAGCCGGCAATTGTTGCAAATACTGGAGAGCCTCATCTGCTTTGCCTTTCTTGGTCAACAAAATGGCATATCTGATTTGGGCCGGGATATATTGACTGCCGGCGGTCACCGAGCGATACCATTCCATTGCTTTATCGATACGCTGAGATTTTTCATAAATTCCGGCGAGATAAAAACGCACCATGCCTGGATCCCTGTAATCCAGTTCCAGTGCCTTTTTAAAATTCGCCTCGGCAACGTCGTATTCGCGTAATTCCAGGGAAAGCAAACCAACCGCCAGAGCAACGTCGGCATTCCCCGGATTCTCAGCGAGCAATTGCTGGAATTGCTCGCGTGCCTTGATATAATCCTTTTCCGCCAGCAACAACCGGGCATAGGTGATACGCGTATCGTTGGCCTTTGGATAAGTCTTAAGATAGTCTTCATAAAATTCGAGGGCGCTGGCAGTGGAAGTACGCGCCAGGATCCGCCCCTGATAAACCGCTGCTATCTCCCAGTCAGGACGCAGTGCCAATGCTTGCTTCATTTCCGCCAGGGCAATATCAAAATTGTTGGCAAACCAGGCTGCCTGAGACATCGCGAAATGCGCTTCCGGCAGCTTAGGATAGGGTTGAGCAAGTTGTTTCACCAGTTCGAATGTCGCATTTTTATTGGAGTTGCGCGCCAGCAGGCTATTCAGTTGCATGAAAGCCTCGTCGATATTACCTCCCTCCGAGGCCAGCAATTTCTCCAAATGGGGGCGGGCTTCTTCCAATCTGTCGGCATTCACCAGCAACGCCGCCACGGTCTGGCGGGCAGTTACCGAATTCGGATCAAGCTCCGCCCAGATATTTGCTGCTTCAAGCGCCGGCACGGGCTGACGCGAATGGAGCGCAATCTCGGTGGCACGTTGGGCAACACGTGGATCACGAGTGGCTCTTGCGAGTTTGAGATAAGTGCGGGTGGCTAAGTCCTGCTCGCCGCGCTGCAGAGCCGTTTCGCCCAGCAAAAAATCGAACAGCATAGGTGCAGTCAAATCCTGACTAGGTAACTTCGGCTTTCCAGCTTCGCGCCGCGCGCCCGCGTCGACCGTGGTCTTGGCCGGAATCTGCGCACAGGCAGAGAGAAAAAGCAGCAGCAGCGCGCTGGGGGTTTTAAAATTCATGGAAAAAATCCAGACAGGTTCGAAATAAGGCTAATAAGGCAATAAGAGGCGGGATTGACTTTCAGTACACCACACATATTAGGTATATTTTCTGCTTATCACAAGTGCACGTTGCCAACCGGCAGCTTGTCGAACTTGAAGATTGGATGCAAAAAAGTGACCCGGCGAGGATAGATTTGGAGAATTTTGCAGATCAATACTTGATCTATCGACCGAAAAAGCCGCGAAATATAAATCAGCCAGATGCTTTGCTGTTGATCTCCCTCGTCCGGCAGACCGCTAACCGGACATTTGCAGACACGTTTAAGGCAGCCTGATAAATTCAAAGTTCCAAATGATCTCATTTTATCGAGTAACAGAAAATAGGAAGCAACCGGCAAGAAACGGTTTGCCATTTAATTTGCAGCAATGTTCTTATGACTGAACAAATCGCCTCTATCACCGTTTCAGTTCACGGCCTGTGCCGCAGCTTCGGCGCCCACGCCGCTGTACGCGAAATCGACCTGGAGCTGAAGCGCGGAGAAGTGCTGGGATTCCTTGGCCCCAATGGTGCAGGCAAGACC
>JBOIFK010000273.1:0-3123 GCA_050741585.1 Nitrosospira sp. | reverse complement strand
GCGCGAAAATGGCATCCGAGTCCTCGCGCGTGATTTTCGTATACTCCGTATAAGGAAATGCGGGATATAAGGGCCGGCCATCGCGGGATTTGCCCTCATGGAGCGCTTTCCAGAAATCCTGCTCGCTCCAGTTGCCAATTCCAGTTGCCTTATCCGGCGTAATGTTAGGTGTAACGAATGTACCGAAAGGAGTGGACAGGCTGCGTCCGCCAGCGTAAGGGCGCCCGCCCTGCGCCGTGTGGCATCCCATGCAATTACCTGCCTGCGCGAGATAAGCGCCGCGGGCCTTGCGCTGTGGAGCGGGAAGCGCCTTCCAGACCCCCGCTTCCTTCTCCGGGGGCGGGGCACCTATCGCTCCAAACGAAAAACCCAGGCCTGTCAGGCATGCGATTGTGGCGGCAATAAAGGCTGACTTCATGAATCTCAATCCTGCGGTTGAACGGAGCGCAATCTGCCCCGTAGCGAATCCGCCAGGCATGCGAGGTTAAGTAATCCAAAAAACATACGCATAATGGCACTTGATTCAAGAATGAAGCTGAAAGAAAGCGGTCAACTGCCGGATTCAGGGGGATTGCTACCCTGCGGAACGATACTTTCACAACGCCTGGCCATCTCAATGGAAAGGGTGGCGGCCGGACCGGCATTCTCTGGTACGGGTTGGGCAGCCAGCCAGTCGGCAATGGCGTTCGTCTCCCTGGCAGAAAGCTGCTTTGCGATTTTCGACATGCAATCTGGTGTCTGACCCCGTATCAATCCTCCGCTCCGCCAGGCGCCGAACTGGGCGATCATGTAGGCGCGTGGGAGGCCCAGCAAACCGGGAATAAATGGTGCCGTGCCCATGAGATCCTTACCGTGGCATTCTACGCACGCGGGAATTTTTCGGGAGGGATCTCCTCGATTGATCAGGGCCTGGGCCAGCTTTATTTCGTCGGGGGAGGAAGATATGCGCTCGGGTGGCGGATAAGGCTGCTTGAGCGTGGAAAAATAGGCAGCCATTTCCCGCAGATACTGATCCGATATATCCGCAAGCAATAAAGCCATCGGCCGGTAATAACGCCGGCCATCACGAAAATTGCGCAGCTGATTGAAAAGATAGCCCTCGGGCTTGCCCGCGATACGGGGGTAATACCCGTCTCGCCCCATCCTGTCCTCCGGGCCGTGGCAGGCAATACAGGCTTTTACCCGTTCCCCCATCGTATCGGGGACGTCAACCGGAGCGGCGATAGCAAATCCAGCAGCAAATAGAGATGTTATTAAAACGACAGGTTGTCTCATGGGTTCGCCGTTTATTTTTCTTGAGAATTGCCCTGTTGAGACTGTGGCAGGACTTCGAAGTTGCACCAGGACAGCCAGCAAACAAAAAGTAGAGCCCGCGATGGCGCAAATAGAGATGGCTGGCACGTACGGCTCTCCCCCAACCAGGCATCTTTCGGCCGTTTCATTGCATCAGATCGGGGCTGCCATGCTTGATTATCCTGTGAACGGAAGTATAAATGTTCGGTTTCATACATACCGTAAATAGCAATTGGCGTAGTTTCCCTGCATGAAAGCCCTCATCGTTGTCGACAATCCTCGCGACTGGACGTTGGAGATTCACGATGCAACGGTTGTTGCCGCGCGCTCTTATCTGACCGATCCTGCAACGGCTGCCGACCCTGCCGTCGCCCGTGCTCAAACCCACCCCATGAATCATTCCGTCATCGTGATCAACCTATGCAAGTCCTATCGCTATCAAAGCCTGGGTTATTACGTATCGCTGCTGGCTGAAGCACGGGGCCACAAACCTCTACCTAAAATGGGCGCCATTGGAGATTTGCAGTCCCAGAATCTAGTGCGTCGGCTCGCAGAGGACGTGAACGCACCTATCCAGCGTCTGCTGGCGCCATTAGCGCCGAACGATTTTGAACTCGGCATCTACTTCGGCTGCAATCCCATCAGCCGCTATGACCCACTCGGCCGTCAGCTTTTCAGCCTATTGCAGATACCGCTGCTGTGCGCCCGTTTCGAACGCCAGAACAATCGATGGGGCCTCCACAGCCTACGTGCTATCGCGGCGAACGAAATACCTCTCGGCCACCAGGAGTTCGTGGCACTTGCCGCCGCCAGATATCTCATGCATCGCAGGCAACGGACGAGGAGACACGTGCCCCCACGCTTCGATCTCGCTATTCTTCACGATCCGGATAACCCGGAGCCTCCATCCAACGCAAAAGCCATGCAAAGGTTCAAGAAAGCCGCTGAGGAACTAAGCATGCGCGTCGAATTAATCACCCGCACCGACATCGGCCGGCTGCCGGAATTCGATGCGTTGTTCATTCGCGACACAACCTTCGTCAATCACTACACTTACCGCTTTTCGCGGCGGGCGTTCGCAGAGGGACTGGTGGTAATTGACGAACCGGATTCCATCCTTAAATGCAACAATAAGGTCTATCTGGCTGAGCTTCTCGTCCAGCACAATATACGCACCCCCAGAACACTGCTGGTGCACCGGGGCAATGTCTCCAGTATCGTTTCCGGCCTCGGTCTTCCTTGCATCCTGAAGCAGCCGGACAGTTCGTTCTCGCGCGGGGTGACAAAGGTCGAAGCAGAAACTGAACTACTGCCAAAGGTAACCAAACTGTTGGCAAAATCGGCACTGATTATCGCGCAAGAATGGCTGCCCACCAAATTCGACTGGCGGGTGGGCATACTCGACCGGCGGGTACTGTTCGTGGCCCAATATGGCTTTCCCGCCGGGCATTGGCAAGTCATCAAGCGGGACGAACAACAGCGCAAGCTGAGCGAAGGCTCGACTCAAGCCATACCGGTGGATGAAGCGCCGGAAGAAGTGGTCAGGATTGCGCTCAAATCGGCCAATCTCATCGGCGACGGATTTTACGGCGTAGACGTCAAGCAGGTCGATAACCGCTGCTATGTTATCGAAGTCAACGACAATCCCAACGTGGACGCCGGCAACGAGGATGCCGTGCTCAAGGATGCACTCTACCGCGAAGTGATGGGCGTTTTTCTGAAACGCATCGAAGCGCGCAAACGGGGCCATTCGCCACCCGGCCGATGAACACCGGTTCACTCATGCCTTTACCGCTCAGGCTGCGAAATCAGGCTGAAACAGATTGAAGC
>JBOIFK010000272.1:0-6544 GCA_050741585.1 Nitrosospira sp. | reverse complement strand
GGCCCGGCGTGCCGGACTATGGGGTTTATTTTACCCGCTCTCCCATGGTGGAAGAATCGCTTCTCTCGAAGACTACCTGGTCGTTGCCGAGCAGGAAGGACGTACGGAATTCTCCCAGGCGATTTTCGGCAGCCACTCCGCACTTGACGCACATATGCTACTCAAATTTGGCACTGATGAAGTTCGTAAAAACTTCCTGGAACCCATGGTCGCCGGGACAGCCACCCCAAGTTACGGCATGACCGAACCAGGGCATGGCGGATCGTTTCCTGGGCTGATAACCGCGTCCGCCTACCTGTCGAATGGAAATTGGGCCATCGATGGCCGGAAATGGTTCGTCGGCAATACGGACCGGGCGACTTTTGTCACTATCCTGGTGCGTACCGCCGGGGAAGACGCTGCTCTTGGCAAGGCTCTTTCCATGATTATTGTCCCGACCGATTCGCCTGGATTCAGGGTTGAACGCCAGATCACCATGATGGGCCGCTCCCTCGGCCAGGGAGAGATCTCTTTTAGCGGGGTAAAAGTCCCCGGACATAATCTCTTGGGCACGCGCGGCAGCGGAATTGATTTAATGCGCCAGCGGCTTGGCATTGGCCGACTGCTTCGTTCGATGAATTGGGTGGGATTGGCGCAGCGATGTTTCGATTTAATGGGCGCACGAATTAATTCCGAGCGCGGCCTCTCTGCCCGGCTGCCGGAAAAACAGCTCGTGCGGCAACATGTCGTTAACGCATACCAGGCGATTGCGAGTGCACGTGAATTAATTCGAGTCGCCGCGCGAGGGATTGATGCACAGCATTCAAGTGACGTCGAGATCAACATCGCCAAGGTCGCTGCATCGCAAGCTTTATGTGTTGCCTCGGACTCGGCAGTGCAGTTGTATGGCGCCGAGGGTATCAGCGATCTTACGCCCCTTTCCGGCATCTATCGAATAGCGCGCACATCACGCATCCTTGATGGTTCGGATGAGTCGCTTATCAGCTCAGCCGGCCGCCGGCTCATCAATTTCTTTAAGGAAGGGGACGCATATCACTTTGGCTAATCCGGTTTCTGCGAAACTGACGCATTTTTTTGTTGGCTTGCTGTCCGGGCTTGCTGTCCGGTCTCGGCACGCTGATTAGCGTGCTCCTGCCCTTAGTCGCGTGTGCCGCGCTATTTGCGCTGCCTGCCTGTCAGCGGGGGACGCGGAGATGGTAACCACCGCCAACCGGCGCACGACCATTGTGAACCTGTGGTTCGGAGTGGTACTGGTGTTTGCGATGGCTCTGCCCATGCTGGTTTTATACGCCATTGGCACACTCGGGCCACTCCTTACCCGTGACTTGCACTTCAGGCCCGCGTTACTGGGTTACCTGGTAATGAGTTCATTTGGCTTGGCGGCTGGTTTATCCCTCTGGGCGGGCGCTTTCGTGGATCGCATTGGTTCACGTTATGCGCTGATGCTGCTTTTCTCTGCGATCGCGCTTGCATTCACGCTGATTGCGACGGTTGAAAATTTTTATGGTTTAGTCGTGGCGGCTGCCATTTGCGGTATCGCCCAGGCCCTCGCAAATCCAGTCACAAATTTACTGATCGCCCAACAAGTTCCGTCTGAAAAAAAAGCAAGGATAGTCGGCCTCAAACAGTCCGGTGTTCAGCTCGCAGCGCTATTCGCCGGCCTGATGCTTCCTGCTGTCGCATTTCAATATCACTGGCGCGTTGCGTTCGGCATGGTTGTTCCGGTGGCGGTCTTGTTCGTAGTAACGACGCTTTTCGTCACGCCCGGCAAACACAGCAGGACAGGTAGGGTCTTCACCTTTTCACGGCCGAATTCGCTGTTGTTGCGGTTGATGAGCGTGCAATTCTGCGTTGGCATCTCACTCTCCGCTTTCGTCACGTTCCTGCCAACCTTCGCCAACCAGCAAGGCATGCCATTATTCCTGGCCGGGACTTTGATTGCCGTCTTCGGTGTCATGGGAATGCTTTCCAGAATAACGTTGACGCCCATGGGAGCAAAACTTAAGGACGAATCGCTGCTCCTGCTTGCACTGATTGCAATTGCAGCCTGCGCAATGGCAGTGATGATGCAGGCAAGTCCGGAAAGTCATTGGCGGCTATGGGTGGGTGCCGTAGGGATGGGACTTACCGCGGTAGGCACCAATGCCATCGCGATGAGCATGTTGATAAGAGACCCGGCTTTTGGTCCGGTAACGACCGCGTCCGGCTTTATTTCGGTTGCTTTCTTCGGCGGCTTCGCGCTGGGTCCACCGCTTTATGGTGTTGGGTCAAATTACTCCGGTGGCTTGCTGCTTGGCTGGAGCATATTGGTTGGTGTGCTTTTATGCGCTTGTGTCATGTCATTGGCGCTGGCATCCGCTCGCCGGCGCCAGGCAAAGTCGTTAAAGACCGCGAACCGCACCGTCCAGCGCGCCACTGCCATCGATGTTCAGGAACTTTAAGACTTCATGAACGAATAACCCAGGTGCCGTTCTCGCCGCGCTATGTTGCTGTCCTTGCAGTATCACAAGCTGGCTGTCGGGCAGAGACCGATGCAGTGTCTCTGCAATAAGATGGCGGCGCGGCGGGCTCTCTCCGCCAAGCAGAATCAAGGTGGGAGTCCGGAAGGTTTGGAACCGCCGAGGATCGAAAATGTACCGGTTGATGCTGCACAATTCGCGATGAATCGTATGGGCTGCCGCTATCCGTCCAGGCCAGTTCGACCCGGCCTGCATGGCAACAATCTCGTGAGATGGCATTTTGACAATGTCGCGAAAAAAAAGCAGCAGGGCCTCTTCCCGGCTCCCTTCGTCCAGCAGGGTCTGCATGCGCGCACCGAGCTCCGCAGACCAGCCGCTGCCATCCAGGGAGATGGACGGTTCATAGAGAACGAGCCTGCCGATGTTTGGAGTCAGGAGTGCCGCTTCCAGGGCACAGAGTCCCCCGAATGAATGCCCGAGAAGATGGACGGTGCCTCCGATCGCATCGACGACCGCTGCGATATCTTCGCATTCCCTTTCGAGGACGTAGCTGCCGGCATCGCCGCTATGCCCGCGTCCCCGGCGGTCGATGGTCCACGTGCTGAAGCGGCGCTCAAGGGCGGGCAGCACCGATACCCATGCGAAATGATCGCCAGAGCTGCCATGCACGAGCAGCAAAGACTCTCCCACACCACTATGCCAGCAGGCGATGGGTGCGCCATCTTTAGAGGAGATTGATTCCATGATTTTCGTGATTCTGAATTCTCTGGTTTCTGGGGATTCCAAACCGGAAGTAAAAATAGGCAAGCGAAAGAATTTTAGCTCGTGCGTGTAAATAAACAAGCCAATCCATGCGGTATGCGATTGAAGCTGTTAATTCCATTAATAATTATGGGGTACATGTTGCAAATCAGCGGCACCCTGGAAGCTCAGGAACTCAAGCCATTGGGCCAGATCAACCAATACCTGCGCGTCACCGGCGAGCTTTACGGGGGCTACGAGGCATGGAATTATTTTCGGCCCAGTCCGGCAACAAACGATAACAACGCATACGATTTGTGGGCGGTACGCGCCAGGTTCGGCGCACTACTCACCACGTCTTATGTCGATGCCCACGCGCAAGCACAATATAGTGGTTTATATGGCCTTCCCAATGATGCAGTTGCCTCTCCCGGTGGCCCTTTGGGATTGGGCGGCGCTTATTTTCTGGCGAATCAGTCCACGAATGCCAGTAACGTTTTCTTGAGACAGGCTTATCTTAACCTCAAATTCAGCTCGGTTGGGCTGCCGGGGGCATCCCTGAAAATCGGCCGCTTCGAATTTATGGATGGCATGGAATACAGAACCGGCGTTGATAAGTTCGATAATCTCAAAAGGGCGCGTGTCGCGCAACGCCTCGTGGCATCGAACATCGTCCATGTCGGGCGAAGCTTCGATGGTTTTAATGCCGTTTATGATCAACCGGCATTCAATATAACGGCGGCCGGCATGCGCCCGACCCAGGGAGGATTTACTGTCCGGGCACAGGATGAAATCGGCGATATCAACCTGTTCTACGCAGCGCTCACCAGCAAGAAGGATGCGTTGCTGCCAGGAACGGAAGGCCGACTCTTCTATCTGAATTATGATGATAAGCGCAATACACAAGTGGTAGACAACCGGCCGATCGGCGACAGACCCCGGCTGAATGGGCAGAACCTGAATATCCATACAGTAGGCGCTCATTTGCTGGCCCTTCATCAACTGGGCTCGGGAAGCATCGATGCTTTATTGTGGGGAGCTTACCAGTTTGGAAATTGGACCAACCAGGATCATCAAGCGTGGGCCATATCTGCCGAGGCCGGTTATCAATGGACCCAACTTCCCGTCAAGCCGTGGCTGCGCGCAGTCTACTTTTTAAGCTCAGGCGACGATAACGCCAGAGACGGTACGCATAACACCTTCTTTTCGATACTTCCCAGCGGGCGGGCGTATGCCAAGTTGCCATTCTACAATCTGATGAACCTGCAGGATGCGTTCATCCAGATGAACGTATCGCCCACTCCGACGACCAAGGTGACAATCGACTTGCATCATCTGTCGCTCAACAATTCGAGTGATCTGTTCTATGGAGGATTGGGACCAACGTTGAGATCGGGAGCATTCGGTTATTCGGGGCGGCCTTCGGATGGCAAGGATGACGTGGGGCAATTAGTGGACATAACCTTCACGCATAAACTCACCAAGGAATTGTCATGGAGGTTTTATTATGGGCATGCGTTCGGCGGGAGTGTCATCAAAAACGTTTATCAGGGCAAAAAGGATGCCGACATGGTCTATATAGATTTCAACCTGGTTTTCTGAAGGAACACTGTTGATGCATATATCGGAAAGAAAACCTCATAACGCCGAGGAACACCTGTTGAGCCGTGAAGAAATAATGCACGCGCTGGAATTAATGGTTCATCGCATGAGGGTCATCGATTCCGGCTGCGCGAATGCCTTCCCCCTCTATTCCCCAGGAACCACTGACCGCTGGGTTGTCTCCTCAGGAGGTTCCTGGGTCGGTGGATTCTGGAGCGGATGTTGGTGGCTGCGATCACGGATCACCGGGTCAACATCAGATCAATGCAAGGCATCGGAAATCTGCCAGCGCTTGTCCGGGAAAACCAACGGCGATTCCATCAACCGAAGCCTGATTTTCTGGTATGGGGCAGCCTTGGGAGACTTCTGGTTTGGCAATGCGACTGCACGGAAGCTCGTGGAGGAATCCATCGTCGCAATTGCGGCTTTCTACGATCCTGAAATGAACTGCATTCCTCTCGGCACAGCAATGGGTGGTGGTAAAGGAGGAAGCGAATTCATTACGATAGACACCCTTGCCTCCCTGATCCAGCTTCTGAATTACAGCGAGCATAGCGTTTATCACCATATATCGCGTTGTCATGCAGATACCCTGTTAGCCGCCTGCGGTCACGGTGACGGCGCATTTCACACAAGCGCGCATTTTAGCCATGGGCACCTTCGACCCACCGGCCACGCCGGCGTATGGTCTCGCGGCCAAGCCTGGGCCATGCTTGGCTTGAGCCGGGCGGCAGCACAATGGGGAGAACCTTACTTGACCCATGCCACTTCCGCTTGCGAATACTGGAGGTGCTCACGTCCGGAACCCCTGCCGCCAGATCGACTGGACCATCCATCGGCGCTTTGCGATCCCTCGTCTTCCGTCATCGCGTCTCTTGCAATGCTCTCCCTGGCTGATCTGATGCCTGGCGATAATCGATGGCGCACCTATGCCCATCGACAGATTACCACGGTTGTCCTCAGCCAATATTTCACCGGGTTTCAGGGAAGTAACAGGCATCAAGATAACAAGGACGGAGCTGCTTCGGGAATATTCTGGGGCTGCTGTTATAAAACCAGCCAGGGAAAGGATGAATTGGTCGAGTCGGCATGGGGCAGCTTTTTTCTCATGGCTGCACTCTGCGTTCTCGTAGATGCCGTCGAATCACACCATTGTTAATGCTATTTATTATGTCATGACGAATGACGGATGAACCCTAAAACGTTTGCCAATTGAGGATATGAAATGATGAAACGCACGCTTCCCGGACTCGCCCAGGTGACATCCTGTTTATGTCTGATTCTGACGGTCTTCGCTTCGCCCCTGGCCATCGCCCAGGAAGCAAAGCACGGAACGATTCTTCTGCATGCCGCGCGGGTGTTCGACGGCAATAACATCCGGACAGATACCTCGGTACTGGTGATAAACGGGAAAATAGCGCAAATCGGCCCGCGCGAATCATTTCAGTCCGATAATGCGAAAGCCGTCGACCTCGGTGACGCGACCATTCTTCCCGGTTTCATCGAGTTGCATGCCCACCTCTCCTTTCAGAATATTCCAGCGGATACCGTGCTGAGGCATGGCATCACGACGATCCGGGATGTGGGGGGGCCGATACACAAACCGTATGGCGGAGAAGGAAACCTGCGCGTACTGACCTCGGGACCGATTATTACTGCCCGGAATGGTTATCCCATCTCGATCCTGGGAGACACCAGCGTCGCAACGGCTGTATCCACTGAAAAAGAAGCACGGGAAACTG
>JBOIFK010000271.1:0-23634 GCA_050741585.1 Nitrosospira sp. | reverse complement strand
ATTTTATCGTGCGGCAGATGTCGGCTTTATTTCCAGTACCGGCAGCCAGCTGGGCTTGTCTCTATCGAGTGCATAGGCGCCCATTCTGCCTGTGACATGCAATGCGCCATCGAAATCCAGGTCGACTTCCGGGTATAAATCAAGGCGCATGCTTTCCTCAGGATATGCCTGCATTTCTTTACCCGCAGGCACCAGGCTCATCTCGCCCAATGGCGCAAACGGCCGGGCAAGGTATTTTTGTGCCTCATCCCATTCGCCTGTCAAGTTCTCCCCTGAGGAAATCCCGTGCACCGGCAACCTGGCGAATACGATATTGGCCGTGGCGAATTGTGGATACGCTTGATCGTGCTCGCGCCGTACGAATGCGATGCCGGATCCGTTGGCGATCACTGTATTGCAGAAAACGCTTATCGCGCGCGTGGTATCGTTGTGTGGCTGAAGCCGTATCGCATCGCCGAAGTGATTGACGAACAAATTATTGTACAACGCGATATTGCCCTCGCCCTGAAACAATGATTCATGCGGATTCTGGTAAAAAAAATTACCGTAGACGAGATAGCGATCGTCTGCGCCCGGCCCTGCAAGAGGCCAATGTCCGACCAGCACATTAGGCCTCGCCATCTTTTGGGATGATCCCTGGTTTGCCTTGCTGAAGACATTATGGCGGATAATCGTGGCACTGCGCTCCTGCGGCATTTCCGGCAATGCCGGGCGCGGTTGCTGATGCTTGATCTGCAAGTTGTAGCCGAGCGTATCAACGATCAGATTGTGCTCGATCAGGCCGGCAATGAATGGCGCCCGCCCGTCCGAATTTCCAAGATAAAGGCCAGTTCCGGCAGCTTTGATCACATTGTTACGAATTATCCAGTCCCAGGCGGGGCACTTTGTGGAAATGGCCACCGTTTGCTGATTATTGCCGTGACCGCGAACGCTTAGTCCATCAAGTGTGATGTGATGTGCCCAATCCGCATGCCCTTCGCACTTCACACCGTCAACCGGCAGATTCCGGCCATCAAGATCCAGATTGCGAATGGCGATGTAACTCGAATTAATGATACTGATCGTGCTATGTCCGGACCGTGCCACGAAGACGGCGCGCGGCTCCTTGTCCGGCCCGGAAATGGTAATCGGTGCTTGCACGGTACCATGAAGGTATCGAATGGGCAGGCCATGCTTATATTCGCCCGGCATCAGTTGCAGGGAGG
Organism: Nitrosospira sp.; assembly: GCA_050741585.1. Lineage (GTDB taxonomy): Bacteria > Pseudomonadota > Gammaproteobacteria > Burkholderiales > Nitrosomonadaceae > Nitrosospira. The sequence continues at coordinate 22,429 of JBOIFK010000271.1, read as the reverse complement.
AACCCGGCCCCAGTATTCTCAGTTTCTCGAGATAAGTGTCTGGATTCGCCGTGTAGGTTGTACCGGCGAAAGCAGGCAACATGCCGGGTGGAACAGCGGCGAGCGCCATGATCAACCGGATAAAATGAATATGATTTAATTTAACCATATGTACGAGCCACAAAATTGGTGACAGGGGTAGATCATTTTCGCTACGCCCTATTTTGCGGGTGGGCTGGTTGCCGCCCAACGGACACCCTCATGATCAAGCTAATATTGCAAATGCGAGGTTATCCGTTTATAGTAAGCGCAACCTTGTTGCAATACCACCATTTATGATTGTCAACTTTCAGGAACAAGCAGAAGAGATGATCCGGCGCACCGGCGATCGGGCGACGTCTGGCAGGGTTCGGATTCTTGCCATTCTATTGGCCGAACAACGGGCGGTGACGCATCATGAGATTGAAGAGCGTTTGAGCGGTGCACGCAGCTTGGATCGGGTCACGCTCTACCGTGTGCTTGAATGGTTGAACGAAAAACGTTTTGTGCATAGGGTGGTGAGTGACGATCGGGTATGGCGTTTTCGCGTGAATGCCGACGCGCATTCGCACCAGCATGCGCATTTCAAATGTACACGCTGTACAACGGTAATCTGCCTCGATGATCTGAAGGCCAAGTACGACGGTCCTCTGCCGGCAGGTTATCGCTCTCAGGAAATTGAGTTAACGGTCAAAGGCATATGCGCCGAGTGCGTGTGACGACATTGCTAGCCCATAAAAGACGGTAAGAGGGTGCGAGTATCTCGAAAGATATCTTTTCATGGTAATACGTAAGGAATTACTTTTAATTTTAGTATTGGCGCTGTCGTTCGTCCCGATCTTTCAGGCGACGCATGCGCTTACACACGTCGTGCACGTCGATACCATCGAGGCGGCGCAAGTCGACAACAACCAGGCGGAAAGCGAAACCGATGCTGACGTCGACAGAATTTGTCTTGACTGCCTGGCGCTGACAGCATTCAGCATCATTCTTCCTATCCTGGCAGTTTTATTCTTTGATCAAACGGTGCGGCAGCCGCTGCCCCACGTAAAATCCCGCCAAGTCCTCCCCAGTCTTCCTTCCCTATATCTTACGCGCGCTCCTCCGCGAATCTAATCCTTTCGTTTCTACCCCGCGGCGCTGCCCGGATTGTCATCTGACGTTTGCCGATTGATCCGGCTGCGCCAGTGCCAGAATAGTCAGCAGTTGGTTACCTGAATTGACGTAAGTAACGCAACTTTGTTGCAGAAAGCGCTCGGTTTCCAGCTTTTTCCAAGAAGCAAGCATGAATTATCCAAGTTGTGATACCGCCGCCTCAGTGATACGAAGCGCGGCCAGATTATTCAGATCAATTATTATCATTGTCGTTGCTGCCGCATTCTGCGCGCCACCTGTTCAAGCCGAAAATGCTGGTAAAGGGAGCATATTGCCACCGGTCGTCGTGACCGCCACGCCCTTTGAGAACCGTAGTGAGCTTGATATGGCTCAACCGGTGTCAGTATTGCGGGGGGACGATCTGCGCCGCAAGCGAGAAGCGAGCCTGGGCGATACGCTTTCCCGCGAACTGGGTGTGGCATCAAGTTCCTTCGGGCCGGCTGCGGGCCGTCCGATTATCCGTGGCCTGGATGGTCCCCGCATTCGGGTGCTTGAGAACGGCATCGGCACGCTCGACCTCTCGACCCTCAGCCCCGACCACGCAGTAACGGCCGAATCGCTCAATGCTTCCCAGATCGAAATCCTGAGAGGTCCGGCGACGTTGCTCTATGGCAGCGGCGCATCCGGCGGCGTGGTCAACGTTGTATCCGGGCGTATTCCCAATCAATTGTTCAAATCAGCAAAAGGCAACGTTGAACTACGAGGCAACACGGCGACAGAGGAACGTACCGGCGCTTTCAATGCGAGCGGTAGCCTCGGTCAAGCTTCCTGGAGTGTGAGTGGCTTCAGGCGCAAAACGGGTGATTACCACATCCCGGGACGGGCGAATGAGGATGATCCGAATAGTCCGAAGGGAGTCGTCAAAAACAGCGCGATCGACTCGGGTGGCTTGTCGATGGGCGGATCCTTTGTCGGGGAGCGAGGTTTCCTCGGTGGCTCGGTCTCGCGATTGGAGAGCGAATACGGCATACCCAGTCCTGAGGGCTCGAAAATCGATCTCAAGCAAACCCGCTATGACTTGGCGGGAGAACTGGATAAGCCGGTCATTGGTTTTGAGAAACTCAAGGTGCGGATGGGGTATAACGATTACAAACATGCCGAAATCGAGGGTACCGGCGAGGTCGCCACCCGGTTTAAAAATCAGGGACTGGAGAGCCGTGCCGAGCTGTTGCATGCGCCCCTGGCAAATTGGAAAGGGGTCCTCGGGGTGCAATTCCAGGACCGCAATTTCTCGGCCCTGGGTGAGGAGGCCGTGATCCCCGTGACGAAATCGCGTTCCACTGGCATATTCCTGGTTGAAGAGCGTAACTGGGATCGCTGGCGCGTGGAACTTGGTGGGCGCATCGAGCGTGCTACGCAAGACCCGCAGAGCGACGCCAATCCGTCGCGCGCTTTCAATCTCTACAATGTTTCCGCAGGTACCTTGTGGAAATTCATAGATGGTTACGGACTCGGTCTATCAGCGACCAGAGGGCAGCGTGCGCCTTCGACGGAAGAACTATACATACAAGGCGCACACCGCGGGACCGCCACCTTCCAGACCGGCGATCGCACCTTGAACAGCGAGACAACCAACAACATCGATCTTGCACTGCGCAAGACCACCGGCTCCGTGAAATGGAAAATCAACGTTTTTCATAACTGGATCGACAACTATATTTTTGTGCGGAGCGCCGATACCAATGGTGACGGCGTGGCCGATCGTTCCGACGATACCGGAGCATTGAATCCCAATGGCGAATTTCTAGTGCTAAATTTTGCGCAGGCAGGGGCGAGATTTTATGGCGCGGAAGCGGAAGCGATCATTACATTGAAGCCCGACGCTATCGATCTGCGCCTATTTACCGACTACGTACGCGGAAAACTGGATGCCGGCGGCGATGTGCCGCGCACAACGCCGCCGCGATTCGGGCTGGAATTCAATCATAAGACAGGACCCTGGACATCCAATGTGAGCGCGACGCACGTGATGCGGCAAAACCGCCTCGCAGAACTTGAAACAAGCACACCCGCTTACACGCTGGTGAACGTCGAAGTCAGTTATCGTATCAAGAAAACCAAAGCGAATGGCATCAGGATCTTTCTTCAAGGCAAGAACCTGCTTAATGAAGAAATGCGTGTACACACCTCCTTTTTGAAAAATTTTGCGCCATTGCCGGGAATAGCCGCTGTGGCGGGGTTGCGAGGCGAATTTTAATCCTCATGTTTCATTAAAGGAGTCATCGCACCCTCCAGGAAGCGCTTTTTTGCGCGAAAATAGAGCAATGGCATAGCCTCAGCATTCGGTTGTCTGTTAAGCCCTGATGGAATGTGGCAAACTCCGGCATTCCTTCTTATATCCAGGTATGGTTATCCGTGTCCCCCTACGAACTTTTTATTGGTCTGCGCTACACCCGCGCCAAGCGCCGCAATCATTTCATTTCCTTTATCTCCCTGATTTCCTTGCTGGGTATCACTCTCGGCATGACGGCCCTGATCACCGTGATGTCCGTGATGAACGGCTTTCAGAAGGAAGTGCGTACCCGCATTCTCGGCGTGGCATCGCACATCCAGATAAGTGGCATTGACGGCAAGCTGACCGACTGGCGCCAGGTTGCGCAGGAAGCGCTCAGGCATCCGAAGGTCGAAGGCGCCGCGCCCTATGTCGCCGCCCAAGGCATGGTGTCGTTCGATCAAGTCGTCAGTGGCGTTGTGGTAAGAGGCATCCTGCCACAGATGGAGAATAACGTGGCCGATCTCGCGAACATGATGGTGGATGGCAAGCTTGATAATCTTGTGCCGGGTCAGTTCGGTATCGTCATCGGCCTGGAATTGTCGCGGATTCTGGGCGTGTTTACGGGTGACAAGATTGTGTTGATCTCGCCTCAGGGACAGGTAACACCCGCAGGCATACTGCCGCGCCTGAAGCAGTTCACGGTTACCGGCATTTTCGAAGCGGGACATTTCGAATACGACTCGGGGCTGGTCTTAATTCATATGGCGGATGCACAAACGCTCTACCGTATGGGGGACGATCAGGTTTCGGGTGTGCGGCTGAAACTGCATGACCTTTTCCAGGCACCGCAAGTCGCGCGAGAACTTGCGCCAATGATTTCCACGGATGTCCATATCAGCGACTGGAGCCGTCAGCATGCCAATTATTTCCGTGCGATACAGATTGAGAAGCGCATGCTGTCGCTGATTCTCGCTCTTATCATCGCTGTGGCGGCATTCAATATTGTATCGACCCTCGTAATGGCGGTAACCGATAAGCAGTCCGATATCGCTATTTTGCGGACGCTGGGTGCGAACCCGCGCAGTATCATGAAAATCTTCATCGTGCAGGGTACGCTGATTGGCATCATCGGTACCACGCTGGGTGTGATCGGCGGCGTGCTGCTGGCGTACCACGTAGAGGCGGTGATCGCGCTGATTGAGCGCCTGTTCAGCGTGCAATTCCTTTCACGGGAAGTTTATTACATCAGCGAAATTCCATCCGATCCGCAAATGGCCGACGTAGTGTCCGTGGCAGTGGTGTCGTTCGTGCTGACGCTGCTGGCAACCATTTATCCAAGTTACCGGGCATCCAGGGTCAATCCCGCGGAGGCGCTGCGGTATGAATAAAGCCATTATTTCCTGCCGCGACCTGCGCAAGAGTTATTACCAGGGCAAGCTGGAAGTGCCGGTCCTGCTGGGCATCGATCTTGATGTACTGGCTGGCGAGACCCTTGCTATTGTCGGTACGTCGGGTTCCGGCAAAAGCACGCTATTGCACTTGCTTGGCGGGTTGGATGCCCCTACCGGCGGCGATATTCGCATCATCGGGCAGGATATCGCCGCGGTCAATGAAGAAGAGCGATGCAAGCTGCGCAACATGTCGCTGGGATTTATCTATCAGTTTCATCATTTGCTGCCGGAATTCAGCGCCCTGGAGAACGTCGCCATGCCGCTCCTGATCCGGCGCGCCGGCAATAGTGAGGCATACGAGCATGCAGCGGAAATACTGAAACAGGTTGGCCTGGGCCACCGGCTTTCGCACACGCCCGGGGAGCTCTCCGGGGGCGAACGTCAGCGTGCGGCGGTGGCGCGCGCGCTGGTGACTCAGCCCACCTGTGTCCTCGCGGACGAGCCTACAGGCAATCTCGACAGGCACACGGCGGGTGGCGTATTCGAATTGATGCTCGAACTGAATCGCAGCGTGGGCGCAAGCCTCATTATTGTCACCCACGATCCGGAACTGGCCAAAAAGGCCGGGCGGATGCTACAGCTGGTGGATGGCATGCTTGCCGAATGAGATTGCCACCCACCCCCCGAAAGAGAATTGCTGTTTCATCTCAAGCCAAGCTCGGCAAAAATTCTGGCCGTAATAGAGGCGCCTGATAATCCCGCCTACCACGGTATTCCTCGTGACGTTGTTTGTTCTTGCGCGGGGGGCATCAAAGCCGCTTCCTGGCTGTTTTGATTCGTTGAGCCCGTTTGCGCCATTCATGGATGATGTACAGCCGCCACGCTCCACGTACTGCAAAGTAGCCGACCACGGCAAGCAGCAACGCCAATAGAAATATTCCTACGAGTAGCGGTTTGCCGAGCGACATTACCCAATCAATCAGCGCGGGACCCCATTCGCTGATATTCTTATCCATCAGGTGCAGTTCGGTTGGAGGCATAGCGCCTGTGCCGTTACCTATGACAAACTCGCCGATGGCATAAGCAACGATATAAATCGGCACGATAGTGAGAGGGTTGGAATAGAGCGTGGTGGCTACCGCCACTGGAAGATTCACCTTGAAAAGAATGGCAAACAAAGCAGCGAAAAAAAACTGTACTGGATTGCTGCCGGGAATCAAGCCGGTGAACAAACCGACTGCCACACCACCTGCTACCGACCGGCGATGCAGGTGCCACAGATTGTGATGATGAAGCAGTTCTCCGAATAGCCCGACAAACCGGTTCTGTCGAACGGTCTCATGAGAGGGGAGGTACTTTTTGAAGAATTTTCGGGGCACGGGATGAGTGTACGGAAATACTGGCAGGACATGCAATCATAATAAGATGATCGTCCGCTGTTCAATCCGGCTGTCCTGATGTGGAATCTGTGCGACTTAAGGTAAACGACGTATATAGACGCCCAGGCGCTCGATAGTCCGGTGCTTCGTTGATAAACTTCAAAAGTGGCGGTTCAGCTTCCTGTAGAGGAACGATCTCCGCTCACTGGCTCAGTTTCCTGTTCAGCAACGTCTCCGTATCCAGATGGTTTAGTAGACAGCGGAAATACTGATGAGGACATGCATTCTCGCGTTTGCCTTGGGAGCCGGGCTGCTGCAACAGCAGGCCGCGCTACCCGAAATCGCCTGGGCATGGGCGTTGTTGCCGATCGCAGTATCTGCCTTTTTACTGTGGCGTTGCCAAGCCGCCATTTTGTCAGTCATTGCAAGGATTCTTCTTGTTGCAATTTTCTTGGGCGCGGGATTTTTCTGGGCAACGGCCTTTGCCCAGTGGCGCGTGGCTGATGAGTTCCCGCATGAATGGGAAGGACGCGACATCCAGTTGATCGGCGTGGTCGCGGAACTCCCACAAGCCAATGAACGCCGCGTGCATTTTGCCTTCGACGTGGAGCAGGTGCTAACGCACGGTGCTGTGGTTCCTGCACGTATTTCTCTTGCCTGGTATCAAGAACGCGGAAATCATACCGAGACCTCCAGGTCTGCGCTGCCCGGGATCAATGCCGGTGAACGCTGGCAGATCACGGTGCGGCTCAAGCGTCCGCACGGTAGTGTCAATCCTCACGGTTTTGATTTCGAGGAATGGGCATTGGAACGCAACATCCGGGCGACCGGTTATGTGCGAAAGGCTGACAATAATTTGCGTCTGAACGAAATGGTGAATCAGCCGGCCTATCGCGTTGAGCGGTTGCGTCAGGAGATTCGCGAGCGCTTTATTCAGGCATTGCCCAACCATGCTTATACCGGCGTCCTGGTAGCGCTGGCGGTGGGTGATCAGCGCGCCATTCCAAGCGGACAGTGGCAGATATTTACACGCACCGGCGTAAACCATCTCATGAGCATCTCCGGACTGCATGTGACGATGGTGTCGGGCCTGATATTTGCATTGGTGTATTGGTTATGGCGCGGGAGCTACCGTTTGGCGCTATGGCTGCCGGCGCGAAAAGCGGCGGTCATTGCAGGGTTGATGGCGGCGCTTGGTTATGCGCTGCTCGCGGGCTTCGCGGTTCCGGCGCAGCGTACGGTTTATATGCTGGCTGCAGTCGCCATCGCTTTGTGGCTGGGGCGTTTCACCTCTGCGACGTCAGTACTGGCGTGGGCATTACTGGCAGTGGTCATTCTTGATCCATGGGCGGTACTTTCGCCCGGCTTCTGGCTGTCGTTCGGCGCAATAGCGGTCATTATGCTGGTATCGGCAGGGCGCATCGGTAAAATGCACTGGTTCACCGGTTGGGCGCGGGTGCAATGGGCAATTACCATCGGTTTGATACCGCCGCTACTGGTGATGTTCCAGCAGGTATCGCTGGTTTCGCCAATTGCGAATGCCATTGCCATTCCGCTGGTGAGCCTGGTGGTGGTCCCCTTGACGCTGCTGGCAACTTTGCCGCCACTCAATTTCCTGTTGCTGCCCGCGCACGCGGTGCTAAGCGGTTGCATGGAAGCGATGCGATGGATGAGCGACGTACCGCAGGCGGTCTGGAGTCAGCATGCGCCACCTGCCTGGACCGCGGCAGCCGGTATGGCGGGTATTGTCTGGATGCTGCTGCCTGGAGGGGGATGGAAGTCGGGATTGGGATTTACTACGGGCTTTCCGGCGCGCTGGCTGGGAGCGGTCGCATTGCTGCCGATATTTCTGGTGCTGCCGCCAAAGCCGGCGGCGGGAGAGCTGTGGCTCACGGTACTGGATGTCGGCCAGGGATTGGCAATCGTGGCGCGTACAGAAAATCACGCGCTGCTCTACGATACAGGGCCGGGTTTCGGTTCCGAGGCAGATAGCGGCAACCGTATTATCGTTCCTTTTCTGCGGGGAGAAGGCATCAGGCATCTTAATGCAATGATCGTAACACATGCCGACCTCGACCACAGCGGTGGTGCATTGTCAGTGCTGGAAGCGGTACCGGTGGAGCTGCTGATTTCCTCTTTGAGCGCTGATCATCCCATCCAGCTGGCCGCCGCCAACAGGCAGCGGTGTAGTGCGGGAGAGTCATGGGAATGGGACGGAGTACGCTTTGACATGCTGCATCCCCCGGAACAGAGCTACAGCAACCCGAAGATTAAAACGAATGCTTTAAGCTGCGTGCTGAAAATCACCACAACCCACGGCAGCGTGCTTCTGCCAGGCGACATTGAAAAAAAATCCGAGTATCAATTGCTCGCACACGATGGCAGTGCGCTTTCCTCAACGGTGCTGGTCGCGCCCCATCACGGTAGCAAAACCTCTTCCACCGACGAGTTTGTATATCAAGTGAATCCCCGGCTGGTAGTATTCACCGTGGGCTATCGTAACCGTTTCGGGCATCCGCGAAACGAAGTGGTGGATCGCTATCTGGCGCTTGGAAGCAATCTGCTGCGTAGCGATGCCGATGGGGCGATACTGCTGCGTTTTGCGGATAGTGCGCTTGCGGTCGAGACTTCGCGTGCGCTGCGTCGCCGCTACTGGCAGGATATACCAAATATTGACGAATTAAGGTAGGTGCACCTAATGAGCAAGGAGTTACCAGATTCGGATTCAATAGTTTCCCCGGTTTTCTCTTCAACGACGCTTTCTTCCGTTCCTGCCATTGGCGGACGGGACGGACTCTCCTGGCTGGAACCCGTGATCGCCATGTTTTCTCCTGGCGAAATCGAGATGCTCAGGTCTGCGCGGGATTTTTCTCAACCACTATATGATGGTAAATGTTTGTCCACGGGCGAGCCGGTTACGCAGCACGTGCTGGGTGTAGCTTCGGTTCTTGCGTCGTTGCGGGTGGATAGCGACACGCTGGCGGCGGGTATGCTTTGCGCCGCGCCCGATTATCTGGACGGATGCGAGGAGAAATTGTCGGTGGTCTTCAGCCCGGCTGTGTTTCAGCTGGTGGAAGGCGTAGCACGGATGGGTCGCATCCGGACGCTCGGAGCAGGAGATGGCGGTGGTGCTGCGGGTACTGCGGATCACAGTGCGCAAATTGAAGCACTACGAAAAATGCTGCTGGCGATGGCGGAAGACATTCGTGTCGTCATCATTGCGTTGGCGGATCGTGTGCAAACGATTCGATATGTCGCTGCAAGCAGTATTCCAGGAAGAGTGGAGATTGCGCACGAAACACTGGATATTTTCGCTCCGCTGGCCAACCGCTTGGGGCTGTGGCAGATGAAGTGGGAATTGGAAGATCTGTCTTTCCGGATCATCGAACCTGAACGCTATAAAAAAATCGCTGGACTGCTTGAAGATACCCGCATCAGTCGAGAGCGCTATATTGTCCTGGTGGTGGATAAATTGCAGCGCGAGTTGCAGCAGACCGGTATCCATGCCGAAGTGACGGGGCGCCCGAAACACATTTACAGTATCCACAAAAAAATGAAACGCAAGGATGTGGATTTCAAGGAAATTCACGATGCCCGCGCGGTGCGGATTCTTGTGAATGACGTGAAGGACTGCTATGCCGCATTGGGGATGGTCCATAATCTATGGGTGCCAATTCCGAAGGAATTCGATGACTATATTGCCAGACCGAAAGGCAACGATTACCGGTCATTGCATACCGCCGTGATCGGCCCGGAAGACAAGGTAATTGAAGTGCAAATTCGGACACACGAGATGCATCGCCATTCCGAGATGGGCGTTGCCGCGCACTGGCGCTATAAAGAGGGGGCAAGGCGCGATGCCAAGTATGAAGAAAAAATCGCCTGGTTGCGGCAAATCCTGGAATGGAAAAACGATGTCGAGGACGCGGAGGAACTAGCTGAGCATTTCAAGATTGGACTGTTCCAGGACTTGGTCTATGTACTGACCCCGCAAGGGAGGGTGATTGCCTTGCCCAAGGGCTCCACCCCGGTGGATTTTGCGTACCATGTGCACACCGATCTCGGGCATCACTGCCGCGGCGCAAAAGTTGACGACGCCATGGTTCCGCTTGATTATCCGCTGCAAAACGCGCAACGGGTAGAAATCATCTCGGGTAAACAGGGCGGGCCGAGCCGTGATTGGCTCAACCCCGCTTTGGGATATCTCAAAAGTCATCGTGCGCAGTCAAAAGTCAGACAATGGTTTAACGCTCACAAACGCGAGGATTCACTAGCCCAGGGCCGTGCGTTCGTAGAAAAGGAATTACAGCGCCATGGCATGACGGCGCTGGCGCTGGACAAACTGGCAGCCGAATTCAGGTTTGCCAAAGTTGATGCGTTTCTCATCGCGGTTGGCCGGGGCGACATCACTAGCCGCCAACTGGGAGCATTTTTAAGCGGCAAGGCTGAGCCGGCTGTTGCAACTGTGGCAGCGATTGCCGAGCCGGGGTTGCCATCCGGCGGCAAAGCCATCCCGCCATCGGAAGGCGGTGTGCTCATCGTTGGTGTCGACAGGCTGCTTACGGTGCTGGCAAAATGTTGCAAGCCGGCGCCACCCGATCCTATCGTCGGTTTTGTGACGCGTGGACGCGGTATCACGATACACCGTCAGGGCTGTGCCAGCCTTTCACGGCTATCTGCGGAAAGCGCCGAGCGCCTGGTAGCGGCAGACTGGGATGCATCGAAGGGAGGAGCAAGCTATCCGGTTGATATCGAGATCGAGGCACAGGATAGACCAGGTTTGCTTAGCGATATTTCCTCGATTCTCTTGCGTGAGAAAATCAACGTTACCGCCACACATACCCAAAGCCGCGATATTACTGCAAAGATGCAATTCACCTTGAAAATTACAGGGCTGGCACAATTGCGCCGGGTAATTGGTTTGATACAGGCCGTATCCGGGGTAATGTCGGCGTCGCGAAAGTGATGGGTCAGCGGAGTATCCGAATTCTCACTGACGGCACGACGATGTCATTCTTCATCGTTTGTTTTAAAGCATTTCCGCAGTGGAGATCTCGGTCCAGCCTGATTCGATCTACGGCTTGAGCAAATCTGTGCTCAGAGTAGCTCCATATATTTTGAACAGACCCCTGCATACCGATTTTTTCTTCGGCACCTGTTGCCGTCGCTTTTTACGTTAAGTTACATCAATTACCTAATGTATCCCTTTTATTTAAATCATTTATTCGTCTGGTGAAGTTTTATATTTTTAGTTTAAGTCTTTGTCCCATAACAAAAAAGCCTGTTTATTCCTTGACTTCCCCATTTTTTTTTACTACAGTGGGTAGAAGTGGGCGAAAGTGGGGAGAATCATAAAATTGATTCCCCTCTTTAAATTAAAGGGACAAGATGTTTCGCGGTGGTACCTCTATCAGCCTGGACAACAAGGGTAGACTCGCGGTGCCCGCGAAATATCGCGAGGGACTTATGTCTTTCTGCGCCGGCCGTTTGGTCGTCACCGCTGATCCTTCCAAGTGTCTGCTAGTTTATCCTCAGCCCGTGTGGGAGCCAATAGAGCAGAAACTCAACAGTCTTTCCAGTTTCAACGCGCAAACCCGCAGCCTGCAGCGTCTTCTCGTCGGTAATGCGACCGACGTGGAGATGGACGGCGCCGGGCGCATTCTCGTGCCGCCTCTCTTGCGCCAGTTTGCTGGCTTGGACAAAGACGTGGTGTTGGTGGGGCAGGGTGCGAAATTCGAATTATGGGACGAAGAAAAATGGAATCTGCAAATCGAAAGCGCTCTCGTTTTCAAAGATGGCATTCCGTCGGAGCTCGACGGCTTTTCACTGTGATGTCGTGGTTGAGGCTGACACGCACACCACGGTTTTACTGCAGGAAGCGGTGGATGCGCTGTCAATCAAGCCGGACGGGATATACGTGGATGGCACTTTTGGCCGTGGCGGCCACAGCCGGCTGATATTGGAGCGACTTGGAGGAAACGGCAAGCTGATCGCATTTGACAGGGATCCAGCCGCGCTGGCGGCGGGGCAGACGATCAGCGATGCGCGTTTTTGCATGGTTCATAGTAGTTTTTCGCAGATACAGCAGGTATTGCAGCGGTTGAGTGTGAATGAGGTAGATGGGGTGCTGCTGGATCTAGGAGTATCTTCGCCGCAACTTGAAGAAGCGTCGCGCGGGTTCAGCTTCCGACTGGACGGACCGCTTGATATGCGCATGGATACGAGCAAGGGACAGACAGCCGCGGAATGGCTTGCTTCCGTTCCAGAGGCTCATTTAGAAGGGGTGATAAGGAATTATGGCGAAGAACGGTTTGCTAAGCAGATTGCAAGAGCGATTATTGCGGCAAGAACGCGGCAGCCTGTCGTCACTACACTTCAGCTCGCTGCGATTGTCGCAGCGGCCGTGCGCTCGCACGAACGCGAGCGGGAAGCCAAGCAGAATCCGGCGACGCGCACTTTCCAGGCTATACGGATTTATCTCAATCAGGAGCTTGAGAAATTGTCGCTGGCCCTGCCGCAATGCGTGGAAGTTCTGAACTCTGGAGGACGGCTCGTGGTTATCAGTTTTCATTCATTGGAAGACCGGACAGTGAAGCGTTTTATGCGCGAATCAGCGAATCCCGACACGCTGCCCCGAGGGCTGCCGCTGCGGGCAAAAGAAGTGCAGCTTCTGAGCCGCCATAAATTACGTTTGGTAGGCAAGGCGACACGCCCGGGTGCAGGCGAAATTGCAGTCAACCCTCGATCCAGAAGTGCGGTAATGCGGGTGGCGGAACGAGTCAACACGACATAGTGGAAAGCCGGCGATTTCGGCATTCCCGGTTAATGAGAGACTGATGTGATTAGGGTAAATATTCTTCTGATTTTAATCCTCATCGCCTGCGCGCTGAGTGTTGTGACTTCACAGCACAAGGCGCGTAAGCTTTTTGTGGAGCTGGAAAAAAAGCAGGAACAGGCAAGGCATCTTGCAGTGGAGTGGGGCCAGCTGCAGCTTGAACAGAGTACTTGGGCAATGCACCCGCGCATTGAAAAAATTGCTACGGGACAAATCGGTATGCGCGTACCGGATGCATCCGATGTTCGAATTATTCCGATGACGAATTCCGCCAGTTTCAATGCCCCGGCTGATTCGGTGGAGGCACCAAAGCCATGATGCCCAGGCATACACCGCCTATTGTCCTGCCCGCAGGACGCTCACGTCTATTGGCCGCAATTCTATTGCTGGGACTGATCGGACTGACAGGGCGCGCTGCCTATTTGCAGGGAATGCACAACGGTTTTTTGAAACAGAAGGGCGAGTCGCGGTACAGCCGCGTTCTCGAAATGAGTGCTGGCCGCGGAATGATTACGGATCGACATGGTGAGCCGCTCGCAATCAGTACACCGGTGGAATCGTTATGGTCGAGTCCGCAGGACGTCAATGCAACACCGGCGCAATTAAGAAAACTGGCAAGCCTGATCGAGATGGATGTCGAGGAAATTCGCAAGCGCCTTAGCGGACCGCGCCGCGACTTTGTCTACCTGAAGCGCCATTTGTCACCAGATATTGCGGCCAGGGTTGTCGAGCTCAACATGCCCGGCGTATTTCTTAAACGTGAGTTCCGCAGGTATTACCCGGCCGGTGAGTTGACAGCCCATATGCTTGGCTTTACCGACGTGGACGATAAGGGGCAGGAGGGAATCGAACTGGCCTGGCAATACGAGCTTGCGGGCAAATCCGGGAGCCGTCGCGTCATCAGGGACCGGAAGGGAAGTATCGTCGAGGATGTGGAAAGTATCCGGGCACCCAGGTCGGGCAAAAATCTGGCCCTGTCCATAGACGGCAGAATTCAGTACCTCGCTTACCGTGAATTGAAGCAATCCGTCGAAGCCAACAAGGCCAAAGCGGGCGGCATCGTCGTGCTGGATGCACAAACAGGCGAGGTGATGGCACTCGTCAATCTGCCTGTCTACAACCCGAACAACCGGACAAAAATGAACGGCGGGCGAGCGCGTAACAGGGCGCTGACGGACGTATTCGAGCCGGGTTCAACACTGAAACCGTTCACCATAGCGGCAGCGCTGGAGGCAGGCGGGATAACGCCCGATACGCTATTTGAGACGGCGCCTGGCACATTCTCCGTAGGCAGGGCGACCATACGCGATGCGCATAAGGAAGGCCTTTTGACGGTGGCGCAGGTGATTCAGAAATCCAGTAATATCGGTTCCGCAAAGATCGCCTTGTCGCTGCCTCCGCAAACATTATGGGAGATGCTGAACGATGCAGGCTTTGGCACCTCTACCGGGTCAGGATTTCCCGGCGAGGTCAGCGGCAGGCTTCGTCCTTACCGCACTTGGCGTCCCATTGAACAAGCGACGATGTCATACGGCCACGGTATTGCAGTGAGTCTGCTGCAACTGGCGCGCGCCTATACGCTATTCTCTTCAGGGGGCGAATTGAAGCCCATATCCCTACTGAAGCTTGATGCACCGGCGGCAGGCAAGCAAGTGATATCGCGAGACACGGCACTTGCCGTGAGCAGGATGCTGGAGATGGTGGCGCAACCGGGAGGCACTGCGCCGAAAGCGCAGATCAATGGTTATCGCGTAGCCGGCAAGACAGGTACTGCGCATAAACTGGAGGGCAACGGTTATGCAAAGAATCGTTACCTGTCCACATTTGTTGGCTACGCGCCGGCTTCCCGTCCACGGTTTGTCGTCGCGGTAATGCTGGATGAGCCATCTGCCGGGCAATATTTTGGCGGCGCGGTAGCGGCGCCAGTATTCAGTCGCGTCATGGATGGCGCCTTGCGTATGCTAAATGTGCCGCATGACGCACCGGTCAACAACGTGGTGTCATTCACGGCAGCGCCAGAGTTGAAGGGTGATGTATGAACCCGGAATTTAGCGTCAGGAAACCGGGTTTTCCCGAAAGGTCAAGCGCCTATTTTGATTTGCGTGTCCTTGAAGGCCTGGGGGTCCGGATGAGCAACCTTGTGACAGACAGCCGCGCGGTAAAACCAGGGGATACTTTTCTGGCTTACCCCGGCGAAAAGCTCGATGGCCGTAAGTTTATCTCCCAGGCCATCGCAGCAGGCGCAAACGCGGTTCTGTGGGAACGCTGCGGTTTTGCGTGGGATCGGGCGTGGCAATTGCCTAATTTACCGGTAGAGAAGTTGCGGTCCCGAGCAGGCCTTATCGCCGATAGCGTATATGACCATCCATCGCAGAAATTATGGTTAATCGGAATTACCGGAACGAACGGAAAAACGTCCTGCAGCCACTGGATCGCCCACGCCATGACCGCGCTGGGCAGGAAAACCGCCCTCATTGGAACACTGGGTGCAGGTTTTCCCGGCGAGCTTGAACTCACCGCAAATACCACGCCGGATGCAGTTTCATTGCATCGGAAAATGGCGGATTTCGTGCGGGATGGCGCGCAGTCCGTGGCAATGGAGGTGTCATCGCACGGGATAGTGCAAGAGCGTATTAATGGCGCGACATTTGCAATCGCGTTGCTCACCAACCTGTCACGCGATCATCTTGATTACCACGGCAGCATGAAAACGTATGCCGCCGCCAAGGCGCGATTGTTCCATTGGCCCGGACTCAAATGTGCCGTTCTTAATCTTGATGATGCATTCGGTGCTGAATTGTCGCAGCAGCTTGCAGGCACGGAGACGCAGATCGTTGGATATGGATTGACTGAACAGGCGGTCCGGACTCGGAGCTCCGAATTCAGGATGGTCCGCGGGCGAAATCTCAAGACGAGTCTCCAAGGCCTGGAGTTCGATATTGAGTTTGAAAATGGATTCGAAACCGAATATTCAGAATTTAAATCTGAAGTGGTGGGTAGCTTCAACGCTTCAAATTTACTGGGGTCGCTGGCGACCTTGCTGGCCAGCGGCATCAAGCTGTCCCATGCGGCGCAGGTTTTGCAGCGGGTGCGGCCCGTGGCGGGCAGAATGCAGCAATTAGGTGGCGGCGAGCAACCGCTGGTCGTCGTGGATTACGCCCATACTCCGGATGCCCTGGAAAAGGTGCTGCTGACACTGCGAGAAATTCTGCGCGCTGGTTCCAAAGCGGATGCAGAAACGGAAGCCGGAAACCCAAGACTGATCTGTGTGTTTGGCTGCGGAGGCGAGCGCGACCAGGGTAAGCGGCCGTTATTGGGTACCGTGGCGACGCGGCTAGCCGACGAAGTCATCATTACCAGTGACAATCCACGGAAGGAAAACCCGCGTGTCATTATTGACGAGATCGTAGCAGGCGCGGGTGCCAATTGCCATATCGAGGAAGATCGGGCGGCAGCCATTCTTCGGGCGATTCAAGGCGCGCACAAGGGTGACGTGGTCTTAATCGCCGGAAAAGGGCACGAAGCGTATCAGGAAATAGATGGGAAAAAGCTTCCGTTCCAGGATGACGATGTCGCGCGAAAGATACTTCGGAATTTGATGGAAAGGGCGTCAGCGCAAACATGATGACCGTGCAGAAAGTAGCCCGCGCGCTGCACGCTGAATGGTGTGGTGAAGATGTGCTTTTTACCGGCGTCAGCACCGATAGCCGCACAGCGGCGCACGGCGATTTATTCGTCGCCCTGACGGGGGAGAAATTCGATGGTCATAATTTTGTTGCCGAAGTGAAGGAAAAAGGCGCCGTAGCGGCAATGGTCTGCCAGGACTCATGGACCGAAAACGGGGAACCGGCGATTCCTCTGATACTGGTGAAGGATACGCGATTGGGGTTGGGCCGGTTGGCGGCGTACTGGCGCAGCCACTTCAACATACCGGTCGTGGCGGTGACCGGCAGCAATGGTAAAACCACGGTAAAAGAGATGATCGCGTCTATTTTGCGGCGAGCAGTGGGCGCGGCAGGACAGACCGATGAAAAAGAGAAGGTGCTGGTGACCGAAGGCAACCTCAACAACGATATCGGTGTGCCGTTAATGCTCTTGCGGTTGCGCAAGCAGCACGTCTATGCGGTCATCGAAATGGGAATGAATCATGCCGGCGAAATATCGTATCTGACGAAACTGGCAAAGCCCGGCATTGCGTTGATTACCAATGCGGGAGTGGCGCATATCGAAGAGTTGGCTTCGGTGGAAGCGGTGGCCTGCGCCAAGGGCGAAATTTTTGAGGGACTCGATCAGCAGGGAATAGCCGTAATCAATGCTGATGATCCTTTCGCCCCACTATGGCGCAAATTTGCAGGCAACAGGAAGGTGGTGGATTTCGGTCTTGACGGAGAGCCAAATGTGAGTGCTCGCTATCAGCTTGATTTTTTTGGCAGCGGGATGACGCTGATTCTTCCTGGCGGGATCGAGGAGATAAAACTGCAGGTGCCGGGTGAACATAATGTCCGGAACGCATTATCGGCAGCAGCGGTGGCAGTGGCAATGGACATTGATACGAAAGCAATAGCGTCAGGGCTGGATGGATTTCCTGGGGTGAAGGGACGCATGCAGAAAAAACGCTGTTTGCATGGCGCAACGTTGATAGACGACAGTTATAACGCCAATCCGGAATCGGTGAGAGCCGCACTGGCCGTGCTTGCCAAAGCACGAGGTAGAAAAATTCTGGTGTTTGGCGACATGGGCGAGCTGGGCGACAACGCAAGGGAGTTCCACGAACGCGTCGGCGTGGAAGCGCGTCTTGCCGGGATTGACATGTTATTTGCACTGGGAGAATTGAGCGCTCATACCGCCGCGAAATTCGGTCCCGGTGCACGGCATTTCGAGCACATCGAGGAACTACTGACTGAAATAGAGAACCTGCTGGCGGCAGACGTCACATTGCTGATAAAGGGCTCACGCTTCATGCAAATGGAGCGCGTGGTCAGACATATCGAATTATGAATTTAACCATGCGGAAATCATGAGGAAGCTGATTCAATTTGTTTCGTTGTGGATAAACAAGGCTTCATCCTGGTGGCAGCCATGTTGCTAGAACTCGCCCAATGGCTTGCGAAAGATATCCGTGTATTTAACGTGTTCAACTACATTACCTTGCGTACGGTACTGGCGGCACTGACCTCTCTGGCCATTTCATTCATTGTCGGTCCCGCCATGATACGCAAGCTCACCGCTTACAAAATAGGGCAATCGGTGCGTGTTGACGGACCCCAAACTCACCTCGTCAAAGCCGGCACGCCTACGATGGGAGGCGCGCTGATACTGGTATCCATTGCCATCACGACGCTACTTTGGGCGGACTTGAGCAATCGCTACGTGTGGGTGGTGCTCGTAACCACGCTGGGTTTCGGCGTGATTGGCTGGGTGGATGATTACCGTAAGGTGGTCTACCGCAATCCAAAGGGACTCTCCGCCCGAGCCAAGCTCTTCTGGCAATCGGCAATCGCGATCTCGGTGGCGCTATACCTGGCTTTAACGGCCGAGTCACCTGCGCAGACCACGATGATCGTCCCGTTCTTCAAGCAAGTGGCGATACCGCTTGGCGTGGCCGGGTTCGTGGCGCTTGCCTATTTCGTGATAGTCGGCACCAGCAACGCGGTGAATCTGACCGATGGTCTTGATGGTCTGGCCATCATGCCGACCGTCATGATTAGCAGCGCCCTGGCAATTTTCGCCTATGTCGCGGGTCACGCGGTGTTCGCCAAGTATCTCGGCATTCCCTATATTCCGCATGCGGGTGAGCTGGCTGTTTTCTGCGGCGCGCTGGCGGGTGCCGGACTTGCTTTTCTCTGGTTCAACGCCTATCCGGCAGAGGTATTCATGGGCGACGTCGGCGCGCTTGCCTTGGGCGCGGCGCTCGGAATCGTGACCGTAATAGTGCGACAGGAGATCGTGTTGGTCATTATGGGCGGCGTGTTCGTAGTGGAAACCTTGTCGGTGATGTTACAGGTGGCTTCATTCAAGTTGGTCGGTAAACGTATTTTTCGCATGGCGCCGCTGCATCATCACTATGAATTGAAAGGCTGGAAGGAAAATCAGGTCGTGGTGCGGTTCTGGATCATCACCATGATGCTGGTGTTGTTTGGTTTATCCACTTTGAAGTTGAGATGAGAAGCTCTCATGTTTTCGTATGAATCTGCGAGGTAAAACCGTGCTGGTGCTGGGAATGGGTGAAACCGGGCTCTCCATGGCAAAGTGGCTGTCGCACATGGGAGCGATCGTACGCGCGGCCGACAGTCGTATTGCGCCCCCCTCTCTGGCGACATTGAAGCAGGTATTACCTGCCTCCAGGATATGCGCCGGTGCATTTACAGCCGATATTTTCACCGGCATAGATATTATCGCTATCAGTCCGGGGGTCCCTCTGGCGGAGCAACTGGTACAGCGGGCGGCGAAGGATGGGGTGCCCGTGGTGGGAGATATGGAGCTTTTTGCTCTGGCAATTAAACAACTCAACTTGTCAAAACCAAGAATCCTGGCCATTACCGGTTCCAACGGCAAGACCACGGTCACTGCCATGGTAGGCGTAATGCTGGAGAAAGCGGGATGGGATGTCGAGGTCGCCGGAAATATCGGTCCGGCGGTGCTGGATGTGCTCATGCAGCGGGAAAGCGCCGGAAAATTGCCCGAGGCATGGGTATTGGAAATTTCCAGTTTCCAGTTGGAGGCTACCCGGAATCTTAACCCTGATGCGGCGGTAGTGCTGAATTTAAGCGAGGATCATTTCGACCGCTACGCCGGGATGCAGGATTACGCAGCCGCCAAGGCCAGGATATTTCTTCGTGGCGTAGCGGAAAGCGGGGACGGGGATGGCGTTCAGGTTCTGAATCGCGACGATTCCATTGTGCGTGCGATGGCGTTGACCGGAAGGAGACAAATGACTTTCGGTCTGGGTACGCCTATTGCCGACAGCGATTTCGGCCTGCTGCGCAACGGCGCAGATATCTGGCTGGCGCAGGGAAAGACGCGTTTGATGAAAACCGGCGAGCTCGGTGTGACCGGATTGCACAATGCAGCCAATGCCATGGCCGCGCTAGCGCTATGCCGCGCGGTCGATCTGCCATTTGAACCACTATTGCAAGCCCTGCGTGAATTCAGGGGGTTGCCGCACCGAATGGAGAAGGTGGCGGCATTCAATGCCGTCACATTCTACGACGACTCGAAAGGCACTAACGTAGGCGCGACGGTCGCGGCGCTGAACGGCATGGCGCAGAGGGTGGTGCTGATCGCAGGCGGCGACGGCAAAGGACAGAATTTCTCGCCACTGGCGGGGCCGGTCGCGGAACACGCGCGCGCGGTGGTATTGATCGGGCGTGACGCAGAAAAAATCGCCACCGCAATAGATGCTTGTGGAGTCCCGCTGCATCGCGCAGCGACGATGGAGGAAGCGGTACAAAAAAGTTTCCTGCTGGCACTGAAAGGTGATGCCGTATTGCTGTCTCCGGCATGTGCAAGCCTGGATATGTTCAAAAATTACGCCCACCGCGCCGAGGCATTCGTTGCGGCGGTAAGGGACGTGCAGGCCGGAATTTCGGCGAAGGTTCATAAAGCCTCCAACTGATGATCTACCAGAGCCATATCAATCACCGTAGAGTTTTGCCGAACTTTGATCAATCCTTGATCTGGTCGGCAATATTATTGCTGAGCCTTGGACTGGTGATGGTTTATTCCGCTTCCATCTCCATTGCGGAGGCGGGACGGAATACCAATAGCTACCCTGCCTATTTCCTGGTTCGGCACGGCGCCTACCTGGCGGTGGGTTTGCTGACGGGTCTGATCATCTTCCAGATACCGGTACGGCTGTGGCAGAAGTATTCGCTTCACCTGTTTTTACTTGGAGTGGTCCTGCTGGTACTGGTGCTGATTCCCGGCATCGGCCGCGAAGTCAACGGCAGCCGGCGTTGGATATCGCTGCTGATAGTCAATTTTCAACCGTCGGAATTCATGAAGCTGCTCATGGTGATTTACGCCGCCAACTATACCGTCCGCAAGGCGGCTTACCTGGGAAGCTTTCGCAAAGGTTTCTTCCCCATGTTGATCGTCATGCTGATGGTGGGTCCGCTGCTGCTGCTCGAACCGGACCTGGGCGCATTCGTCGTTATCACGGCGATCATGATGGCGATATTGTTTCTGGGAGGAATGGACCTGAAACTATTCGCGGGACTGACCGGTTTTCTAATCATCTGCCTGTTGGTATTGATATGGATCGAGCCTTATCGCATGCAGCGTTTTTTTGGATTCATGGATCCGTGGGACGATCCTTATGGAAAAGGTTACCAGTTAAGTCATGCGCTGATTGCGTTCGGACGCGGGGAATGGCTGGGTGTCGGGCTGGGTGGCAGCGTGGAAAAACTTTTCTACCTGCCTGAAGCGCACACTGATTTTCTGCTTGCGGTAATCGCGGAGGAACTCGGCTTCATCGGGGTGATGGCGGTTGCGGTGCTATTTGCATGGCTGGTGATACGTGCCTTCGTCATAGGCCGCCAGGCGGCGATGCGGGAACGCCACTTCGCTGCGCTGGTGGCGCAAGGCATCGGAGTCTGGCTGGGGGTACAAACCTTAATCAATATGGGTGTGAACATGGGTGTGCTGCCGACGAAGGGGCTGACCCTGCCGCTGATGAGTTTCGGCGGCAGCAGCATTGTCGCGAGCTGCGTCGCATTGGCATTGCTGCTACGGGTGGATTGGGAGAACCGGCAGTTGATGAAAGGCTATGCAGTATGAAAATAATTGCGAACCGCAGGATGATCATAGGGGCTTCACCTTGATTCCTACCATCCTCATCATGGCGGGGGGAACCGGCGGGCATGTATTTCCCGGGCTGGCGGTGGCGGATTATATGAAGATGGCGGGCTGGCATGTGGTATGGCTGGGAACGGAAAGAGGAATGGAAACCATGCTGGCGCCACAGCGAGGTTATGACATGGAAATTATCCGCTTTTCCGGATTGCGGGGAAAAAACGCTGCAACCTGGTTCACGCTGCCGCTGCGGCTGTTACTCGCGTTATGGCAAAGCGTCAGGGTCATGCTCCGGGTGCGCCCTGACGTGGTGCTTGGCATGGGCGGATATCCCGCATTTCCCGGTGGGTTGATGGCTTCGTTGCTGAATAAGCCGCTATTGATACACGAACAGAATTCGATTCCCGGCCTCGCCAACAGGATACTGGCCAAACTTGCCGACAAAGTCCTGCTGGGTTTTCCCGACGCGATCAAGAACGGGACAAAGGTCGTGTTTTCCGGTAATCCGGTGCGTAGCGAAATCAGCCAGCTGGAACCGCCGGAAAAAAGGTATGCCGCACGCAGTCACGCGGGGAATGGGAGATTGAGCCTGTTGGTCATTGGCGGTAGCCTGGGCGCGCAAGCGCTGAATACTATCGTGCCG
>JBOIFK010000270.1:0-4061 GCA_050741585.1 Nitrosospira sp. | reverse complement strand
AGCTGCTTTTCAGGGAGACAAATCACATCAATACCTTTGATGACGATCGGGGGGTATGGTTCAAGAACGGTGTGTATAACTGGTCGCCTAGCGCGGAATCCATTTCCTCTTATACTACAGGCGTCATAATTGGAGATAGAATGGAAACCATTCAGTCCATGTCCGTTGTTCCCGAGCCGAGCGGTTATTTAATGATGCTTGCCGGGTTGGCGAGTCTGAGTTTCTTTTCGTGCAAGAGAAGTGGCCTCGATTGTTCGGACAGTGATCTGAGTTTTTTAAGTGGAACGTGACGTTCTCCCGGAAAATTGCTACAGGTTAAAACTGGAGGTAGGATTGCTTCCCGAGGCCCCGAACGGGCAAGGAGAAGTGATGAAGAAATCGAGATTTACGGAGGAGCAGATCATTTATGCGCTGCGGCTGGCCGACAGCGGCAAGACGGTGGTCGATGTATGCCGGCAACTCGGCGTGTCGGAGGCCACGTTCTACACGTGGAAGAAGAAATACGCGGACTTGGATGTGAGCGAGCTGCGCAAGCTCAAGCAGATCGAGGATGAGAATGCATGGCTGCGGCGCATCGTGGCCGACCTGACGCTGGACAAGCATATCCTGCAGGAGGTAGTGCGAAAAAAACTCTGAAGGCTGCCAAGCGGCGCGAGCTGGCAGCTTGGATGCAGGAGCGTTTCAAAATCAGTGTGCAGCGATCATGTCGCCTGGCGCTGCTGCGGCGCTCGGTGTGGTATGCCAAGAGCACGGCGCGTGATCAAAGTGCACTGTGCCAGCGCATTCGCGACATCGCCATGAGTCGTCCCAGGTTCGGCTACCTGCGAGTGCTGGTGATGCTCAAGCGCGAAGGCTGGCAGGTGGGCAAAAAACGCGTGTATCGGCTATACCGCCAGGAGGGGCTGCAACTGCGCATGAAGGTCAAACGCCGCAAGCGCATCGCGTTACTGCGCGGCAAGCCTCAGATGCCCACCGGTGCGAACCAGCATTGGAGCATGGATTTTGTCCACGACCAGATGCTCGACGGGCGGGCATTTCGCATCCTCACGGTCATTGATCAGTGGAGTCGCGAGAGTGTGTGCCTGGAGGCCAACTTCAGGCTGTCCGGGCGATGCGTTGGCCAGGCCCTGGACCGGCTTGCAGCACAGCGCGGATGGCCCAAGGCAATTACCGTGGACAACGTACTAAATGCAAGAGGGTGAGAAGCCGAAAGGCAAAAGCATCCGCAACCGGGTCATTTTTGCGCCCGGGAAATGACAAGAACAACTGCAAACAACTGACCAGCGGTATTCCGCATTCCAGGGGCAGCCCTGACTGACCATAATAAAAACAAGATCCGCGACATTTTATTAGCACGGTCTTTACTGTACTTCAAACAATATGGGCGCCCAGCGGAAGTCCAAGCATTATCTACAGGATCCCCGGCCATGCCGGCGCCCCAACGGCCCTACTGAGAGGGATCGATCCACTGGGCAAACTTTGCTCGAAGAATTGCCGATACGGCTGATGCTTCTTGATTAATCCATAGGCTACTCGGGCCATCTTGGCAGCAACTGCGGTTAAAGCCTTGCGGCGCAGATCGGCATCACTAGGGTTCGCGCTGATATAGCGCTCGTATTTGTCCTTGAAGGAGTTTTCGCGCAAACGGATGGCGACTTGACCGGCCATCCAGAAAGCCAGGCGCAAGCGCGCATTGCCGCGTTTGGATAACTGAGCGTGACCCCGCTGCATTCCTGACTGGTTCTTCGCAAGATCAAAACCGCAATACTTGAGAAACTGGCGATGATGCCCAAAGCGGCGCAAATCCCCGCCCTCGGCCAGGATAGTGAGTGCCATGATCGGCCCAATTCCGGGAAGACTCTTGAGGCACGCATAATCGGGGTTGCCGCATAGCACGGCCTCAGCGCGCCGCTCGATCTCGGCACGCAATGCAGTGAGCTGCTGGAAGTGGCGCAGTGTCATGCGAAACGTCTCGACAGCCAAGCTTTCGGGCATATGTGGCAGCGCGGCAGAATACTCGGCCATGGACCAGATCTCCTCAAGCTTGCTTTGCTTGTTGACCTTGCGGCCGACAATGCCCCAGGCTGCTGCCACGAATGCTTCTCGGGATAACTGGCGAACATGTACCGGTGTGGGAAATTCGATCATGAATCGCACCCACCAATCCGAGCGCGTGCTGTGCCAGTATTTGTGCATTTCCGGGAAATATAGCGGAATATGGTGATTGATAATCGCGTGCTGAACTCTGGTTCGTGCGCGCGAGATCTGGTAATACGTCTTGGAAAGCTCCTGCAGATCATGATGACCCGCGAGCATGGGATCCACATACTGCTGTGTCCGGCCCTGCTTGAGCATCTCAAGAATGACGCCGGCATCCTTGGGATCGTTCTTGTCCCACGAATTGAACATCGCTTCCCGGTAGCGCGATTGGGCTACGGAAGAAATGCTCACTACATCAACCCCGGCTTGAGCCAGACGATAAGCCAGAGCGCGATGATAATCACCGGTCGGTTCAAGACCGGCACGTGCCTGGCCTCCCAGGTTTCGAATAAAGGTGATCAGACGTTCAAAGTCTTGGGCGGTGTTGCTCATCTTGAAGCGGTGACGCTGCCCGGAAGCAGTCTCGATCAATACAATGTTCCAATACCGCGCCACATCAATTGCAATCCAGTGATAAACCGTCCTAATATCGGTGATGTCAGCCATGATAGTGATCCTCCTTCGGTCTTAGAGAAACCCAAGGATGCCATTACCTTCAATGGCTGACACCTATTCTGCAGTTACTACGGCACGGAGTTCACGTCCAAGGCCCTGGATGAATGGGCATATCGCCGGGGCATCAAGCTCGATTACACGCGACCGGGCAAGCCCACGGATAACGGGCTGATCGAGTCGTTCAACGGGCGGCTACGCGATGAATTCCTCAACGTCCACGAATTCACCACGCTGCACGATGCCCGTGAGAAACTGAGAGCTTGGCAGGAGGACTATAATCACCACCGTCCACATGGCTCACTCGGCTATCTGACCCCGAGCGAGTTCGTCAAAAAGAGGTCAGCACAAACCAACGAAGCGGCCCGCCTGTAATTTTAAACTGTCCGGTTTTCGGGGAAACGTCAGGAAGCTTGGGAATCAAATCCATAACCGTCCACGGAAACGGGTTAACTCCAACTCCAGTACTGACCTATGCACACGACCTTGTTTCCACCGTACGTGAGTTCCGCAACCGACTGTTTCATCACGAACCGGCTTGGAAGCGCTTTAGTGTTGTTACGGAGATGGATGCGCTCTTACATTTGCAAGAGAAAATTACAAAGATTGAGAGCCTTATCGCCTTGATCCACCCAGAAAATCTTAAGCTGATGGAAAGAAATGGGTTACTTGATATGGCCCGGCGTGCTTGTACTTCTCAAGAAATCCGGCGCTTCCAGCATTTGACCGAAACTTACAAAGTTAACTCGATGGATAGGCTTCAAATACTAGTTGACCGTTGCAGAACAGAAAATTGTATCCTTCCTGCAGAGCTAGATTCTGAGCCACAACGAATGTTCCTCATTAGCTCTTACTAATCTCGTTGAGAAAAAAAGCGCCTAGCCGCATAGGCCCGGCCTTTGTTATTGATCGTAATCCGGCTTCCGTTATTGCTCCGCAAGTTCTCCTATCAGGCTCTGCGCTGGAATATGCAAATCCCGATTCAGACGCCGAATCATTCGCAGCGTCAGCGGGCGCTTGTGGCCGAGGATTTCATACACGCGGTTCATATTACCGATCATCGGAGCCAAGTCCTTTGCTTTCAGGTCCGATTGTTCCATGCGGTATTTGATCGCCTCCACAGGGTCAGGCGCATCTACCGGCCAGTGTTTCGCCTCGTAATCCTCGATGAGCATTGCAAGGACTTCAAAGTGGTCGCCCTTGGGCGTGTCAGGTTCCGGTTCGCTG
Organism: Nitrosospira sp.; assembly: GCA_050741585.1. Taxonomy (GTDB): domain Bacteria; phylum Pseudomonadota; class Gammaproteobacteria; order Burkholderiales; family Nitrosomonadaceae; genus Nitrosospira. The sequence continues at coordinate 122 of JBOIFK010000270.1, read as the reverse complement.
TCAAAAAAAGGCTCTATTTCACGCAAAGCCTCATCATATTCTTCTTCGTTTCGGATTGGTTTAAGTGGTTTCATTGATTAATCACTCCATTCCACCGTACCCGCGTTAACTCTGTCGTACTC
>JBOIFK010000269.1:0-1843 GCA_050741585.1 Nitrosospira sp. | reverse complement strand
ATTTCCAGCATGATGTCCTTGCCTGCCGCATCGATGCGCTTGCGTACGGCCTTTAATTTTGTCAACGCTTCAGGGATGAATTTCTGTCCGCCAAAACCGGGGTTGACGGACATTATCAGCACCAGGTCCAGCTTGTCGAGTACATGGTCAAGATAATATAAAGGCGTCGCGGGATTGAATACCAGGCCCGCCTTGCAGCCCTGTTCCTTGATGAGCCCGATGGTGCGGTCGATATGCCTGGATGCCTCCGGGTGAAAGGAAATAATATTGGCCCCGGCTTTGGCAAAATCCGGAACAATGCGATCCACCGGTTCGACCATCAGATGCACATCGATAATAGCCTTGGTCAAAGGACGAATCGCTTCACATACGAGCGGGCCAATGGTGAGATTGGGCACGTAGTGATTATCCATCACATCAAAATGGATGATATCCGCGCCCGAATCGACAACAAGAGTAATTTCCTCGCCCAGCTTAGCAAAGTTTGCGGACAGAATGCTCGGAGCGATGCGATAATTGGCCATGAAGGCTTCCTTAATTTAAAAAAACCCCATTTTAACCGCAAATGGTCGTTTCACGCTAACGGCTTCATCTATAAACAATCGTCCTCGACTTTCGCCAAACTGGGGAAAAGTTTGTAGATACCACTCTTGCTCTGACCTGAAAAATAGTGTGCAATGCAGTCATGGCTGAAAGCAAAAAATATGAAATTATTGTAACGGTTCATACCACCTATCTCCCGGAACAGTCGGATGAGGCGCTTGACCGTTACGTTTTCGCCTATACCATCATGCTTGCCAATACGGGCACGGTTTCGGCACAGCTCATCAGCCGCCACTGGATTATCGCGGATGGGGGCGGTGGCGTACAGGAGGTGCGGGGATTGGGGGTAGTGGGCGAGCAACCGCTGCTAAAACCCGGCGACAGTTTTGAATATACCAGCGGCACCGCCATTTCCACGCCGGTTGGATCAATGAAGGGAAGCTACCAGATGGTGGCTGAGGATGGTCTTCGCTTCGATGCAGCGATTCCGGAATTTATCTTGAGCGTGCCGAGAGTGCTGCATTAGAAAATGCCTTGCCGTCACCGTAGGAGCAAAAATCCGACTATTTCCCGAGCCCCTGTTTCCTGCTGGGTTGCGATCAGCCGTATTTCTTTCTGCCAATCATGCGGCGCCGGTGAGCGCGTTTTTCTTCCGCTTCACTGAGAGGCGCCGGGCTCTTTCCGGCATAGGGATTGCGGCCCGTCCTGAACACTACCCGCAGTGGCGTCCCTTCGAGTTCAAAGGTGTCGCGGAAGGTGTTTTCGAGATAGCGCCGGTAGGTTTCCGGTACCTGATCGAGGGCGCTGCCATGAATCACGATCAGCGGCGGGTTGGAGCCGCCCTGATGAGCATAGCGTAGCTTGGGACGAGACATGCCGGCACGCGGTGGGGGTTGTTTCTCCACCGCCGCCAGCATGGTACGAGTGAGCTTGGGGGTGGATAGATTCGCCGTCGCGGCGGCGTAAGCGGCATCAATTGAGGGAAGCAATCCTTTCATGCCGCTGCCGTGCAATGCCGAGATATAGTGGAGTCTGGCGAAATTCAGCAAAAAAGAAAGTTTCCGTGTAATTTCGCTTTTGATGGTATCGCGCTGGTAGTCGTCCAGACCGTCCCACTTGTTAACGACCAGCACCAGCGCGCGCCCCGTCTCCAGAATGAATCCGGCAATGTGCGCGTCCTGATCAGAAATTTCATTTTTCGCATCGAGCACCAGTACCGCTACATTCGCGTCTTCAACCGCCTGCAGGGTTTTTACTACCGAAAACTTCTCGATGGTCTCCAATACCTTGCCACGACGAC
>JBOIFK010000268.1:0-3579 GCA_050741585.1 Nitrosospira sp. | reverse complement strand
CTGTAAGGGCACCTATTATCCATAAAGAATACTTAAAAAATCAAAATTCCGGACAAGCTCATTTTATTCATCGGGAGGAGAACAAAAAGTTTTGACGCGGCATGTTTTGATATATGGGGAAGCAATTTTCGAGAACACCGAAGTAGCACAGCGAAATGGATAAACAGGCAATTTGCGACGCAGAGGCTCGTAAATCGGAATTTTCAGGGGTGCTCATAAGACTGTAACACCGTAGGTATATTTCACACGCTATTGTCGTACCAGAGTACCACCGCTGATTTATTCGCCCGGCTTGGTAGGCGCAATCGCGGCCTCCTTTCTGATCGGATAGCCAGATACGCCGTAACCATTGCCATCGAAGGGGGTGCGATTCAATAACCTTGCCAATTCAGTCAAGGCCTGCTGATAAACCTGGCGCTTGAACTCCACCACGGATTCCAGTTCCACCCAGTACTGATTCCAGCGCCAGGCGTCGAATTCCGGGCGAACGCTGGTGCGTAGCGACACGTCACAATCACGTCCAACCAGGCGCAATAGATACCAGATTTGTTTCTGCCCTTTGTAATTTCCCCGCCAGTCGCGTCTTATCCACTGATCTGGGACTTCATAGCGGAGCCAGTCCCGAGTGCGCCCGATGATCTCGACATGCCGGGGATGCAAACCGACCTCCTCCGTCAATTCGCGGTACATCGCCTGTTCCGGACTCTCGCCCGGCTTGATGCCGCCTTGCGGAAATTGCCAGGAATCCTGCTTGATGCGTTTGCCCCAAAAGACCTCGTTCTTCGAGTTCAGCAGAATAATCCCGACGTTTGGGCGATATCCGTTACGGTCGATCATGCAATTCACCCGTTTGATCCGTCACAAGAGGACAGATTTTTTCATATTTTATCCCAGATTGAAAGCTGCCACGAGATTAATAAACCCCCCATATCCCATCGACCATTCTTTTTCGGTATCCCCGGGTTCTCGTACCAGGCTTGCGCCATCTCAAAATAAGCCGTTTTAGCGCAGCTTGGGTTCAACCCAGATAATCCATTAGGCGGCTCTCCGAGCCTACGCGAGTGCTGGCGGTCAGTTTGCGGCCATTTTCGCCGCTTGCTCGGCGCCGATAGACCCGCTATGGACTTCTCCCAACCGACAAAACTGTCTCGCAACCTGCCTCGCCATCATCTCACGTCCTAATGGATTATCTGGGTTTAAATAAGCACTCAGCTTTAGCTCGGGCTCTGCCGTGAAATTCACCGGTATACATTCGGGTGCGGATAGGGTACTTATGGAATTTCAGAGTAGAATTATTGTAATTCAATTGCCACAACGGAATGGAACAAACATGCGCGTATCAAGCTTTTTTATTTCCACTCTCAAGGAGGCGCCCGCCGAAGCGGAATTGGTGAGCCACAGGTTGATGTTACGTGCCGGCCTCATAAAGCGCCTCGGAAGCGGCCTCTATACCTGGATGCCATTGGGATTGAGAGTGTTGCGCAAGGTTGAAAATATCGTGCGGGAGGAAATGGATAAGAGCGGCGCCGTAGAGCTCCTGATGCCCGCGGTGCAGCCCGCCGAGCTATGGCAGGAGAGTGGACGCTGGGATGTGTTCGGCCCCCAGATGTTGAAAATCAAGGATAGGCATCAGCGTGATTTTTGTTTTGGTCCCACGCATGAAGAAGTGATTACCGATATTGCGCGGCGAGAAATCAAAAGTTATCGGCAATTACCATTTGTTTTTTATCAGATTCAAACCAAATTCCGCGATGAGATCCGGCCCCGCTTCGGTGTCATGCGAGCGCGTGAATTCATCATGAAAGATGCTTATTCATTCCACGCCGGGATTGCGAGCCTGGAAAAGACTTACCGGGTAATGCATGATGCCTATTGCCGGATATTCACCCGCATGGGGTTGAGATTTCGTGCGGTAACCGCCGATACCGGAGCGATCGGCGGCAGCAGTTCACACGAGTTTCATGTTCTGGCGGAATCCGGCGAGGACGCCATCGTTTTTTGTCCGGATTCGGATTACGCTGCCAATATCGAAATGGCGGGATCGCCGCAACCAATAAAGGCGCGCGAAGCGGCCGATGGAGTGATGCGAAAAGTCAAAACGGCTGGCATAAAGACCTGTCAGGAGGTTGCAGCAGCTCTGAATATCCCAATCGAGCAAACTGTCAAAACCCTGGCGGTCATCGCAAATCATGAAATGTATTTATTGCTGCTGCGCGGAGATCATCAGCTTAACGAGATGAAAACCCGCAAAATTCCTTTCCTTGCCGATTTTCGATTGGCGAATGAAGCTGAGATCCTTGCGGAAACCCGTTGTCTTCCGGGATATATAGGGCCCGTCAGCCTGGAACTGCCGCTGATCGCGGACCATACCGTAGCGGTAATGGCCAATTTTGCTTGCGGAGCGAACGAGGAGGGTTTTCATTTTACGAACGTTAATTTTGGCCGTGATGTGAAAGAACCCGATCATATATTTGACATCCGTAGTGTGGTTTCCGGAGAGCCATCCCCGGATGGCAGGGGAAAACTGGAGATCTGCCGCGGTATCGAAGTGGGTCATATTTTTCAGTTGCGCACCAAATATTCGGAAGCGATGAAAGCCAGCTACCTTGATGAATCCGGACAGACACAGCCGATGGAAATGGGATGCTATGGCATCGGCGTATCGCGTATCGTGGCGGCGGCCATTGAGCAGGATCACGACGAGCGCGGCATTATTTTCCCGGCTGGGATGGCGCCATTCCAGATCGTTATCATCCCCATTGGAATGAGGAAAAATATGCAGGTAAGGGCCGAGGTGGAGAACTTGTACGCCGAGATCGCTAACGCAGGCATCGATGTCCTGCTTGATGATCGAGATGAGCGCCCGGGCGTAATGTTTACGGACATGGAGCTGATCGGTATCCCTCATCGCATCGTAATCGGCGAACGTGGCTCGAAGGATGGAAGTATCGAATATCAAGGACGGCGGGACGAAAGATCTCAGGTTGTCCCGCGGCAAGATGTTATTGATTTTATAAAAAAGAAAATATATGGAGACTGATGCAAACGCCTCGCTTTTACTCAGGCTCGGCTCTACACATAATCAGCGGTTCCTGTCACTATTGGCGTAGTGTGCGGACAATGCCTATCATCTACGGATTTATTTCCGCTTTTGCCGGGCGGTTCCGTCAGAACGGTTGCCCTGAGGATTTGCGGAATTTTCCCGCATGAATTCTTCCAGACTTTCCCGCGAAATGAGTCCTACTTTGTAAGCTGCCGGTTGACCGGCGGGATCGAACACATAAGTCGTGGGCAGCATCGACACGGGGCCAATTTGAGCGGCAATTTTCTTGTCGCCAAATACGATGGGGTAGGAAATGGAGAGCGAGTCAACGAATTTCAACACGGTCTTCGGATTTTGGTAATCCATTGCGACACCGATCACCATGACATCCTTTCGGCTCTCATAGAGCGACACCAGATCAGGAATTTCCTTCAGGCAGGGCTGACACCACGTGGCCCAGTATTTTATCAGCACCCATTTGACTTTATTATCGGTAAGTGTGAGCTTTTTGCCAGTAGTATCGGTGATTAGTATGC
>JBOIFK010000267.1:0-39576 GCA_050741585.1 Nitrosospira sp. | reverse complement strand
CTTGACGAGTTGCCATCGAAAATTGAAATTCTGGAGCGCGAACAGACGGACATTACCCGCCAGTTATGTTCTCCGACTATTTACCGTGATTGCCCGGATAAAGCCGGCTCCTTGCAAAAACGCCTTGCCACCATTGAAACCGAGCTCATGAACTCTCTCACCCGATGGGAGGAACTGGAAGCAAAATGCTCGGCGGCAAGACAGAAAATATAACGATAAGTTCCCATATGTCCTGCTACTTTATTCGTTGACCGGGAATGGCACATCGTTTAGAGTCGCTCTTTTTGAAAAGAGGGCGCTCACAATGAAACAACCAATAATGAATTTATTCGCGTGGGGGCTGCTGCTGGCATTATCCGGCACGGCTCAGGCAGCCGGTGATCCAGTTGCGGGGAAGCAGAAAAATGCCATGTGTATCGGTTGTCATGGAATAGAGGGATACCGGACTTCCTTTCCCACCGTATATAACGTCCCAAGGCTGGGCGGCCAGCACGCTGAGTACCTGGTCAAGGCGCTTCAGGCATATAAAACCGATGCCCGTAATCATCCCAGCATGAAAGGCATCGCCGCCACGCTTTCTGACCAGGACATGGAAGACCTGGCTGCCTATTACGCCGGTTCCGGTGGAAAATAATTCATTTATTACGCAAGGAAAGTCTCATGAAAAATTTCGTTATTGCCGCCGTGAGCGGCGCGCTGCTGCTGATTTCCGGTCAAGGAATGGCAGCCAATGTTGAAGCTGGCAAGAAAAAAGCGGCTGAGGTTTGTGCCGCATGTCACGGCCCTGACGGGAATAGCCCTGCCCCGGCTTTTCCAAAGATTGCCGGACAGCATGCCAGCTATATCGAGAAATCCCTGAATGAATATAAGTCAGGCGCTCGAAAGGATCCCATCATGGCCGGGATGGCCGCAGCCTTGAGCAAGGAAGACATTGAAAATCTGGCGGCCTATTTTGCTGGCCAGTCCGGGCTGAAAACCAAATATTGATCAGGACCCTCTGAATAAGGCCTGCGCAGACGCGGCGGCAGTTTTTGCGGATGGAGTACGCCTGGGGCAGGTAAGCGGCGACGCGAATGGCGCGGCCGCGCAGGGCGGAGAACAGTAGTGCCTTCCACAGGAAGGTGCGGCCCCCGGAGCAGAATGCAGGCGCCAGACAAATGGTCGCGGCATTCCCGGCACTTCCAGTGGCAATGAATGGCACCCATCAAGACCAAGAGGGATCAATTTTCCCGCCGGTCCAGGCATTCAAAATAAAGCGTAGCGTCCAGCACTGACTGGGTGCGTTGCGCCTGCCAGATCATCTCGGCAAGGCATTCCATGACTTGATGCGTAGCGGTGTGCTCATCGCCGGTTTGCTTCAGGAGCCGTTCAAACCGCGATCGAATTCCCACGGGCTGGTCGATCGAGAGTTGCTCCTTGATGGCAATGTGCATACCCATATGCAGAAAAGGATTGGTGTCGCCCATTTCCGGCAAATAATCCTTGTCCTGATACCGCCCTGCGTCATCAAGCATGCGATGGTATTCCGGATGCAGCAAAATGACATCTAGCGCCATGTCCTCCATGGCGGAGAGCATTTCTCGCTGCCGGTATTTGCGCCATGTGTCAAAGAAGAATTGGCGTGCCTGTTCTCTCGATGGATTAAACATTCAAGGCGGGGCTGAAACGGGACGGGTTTTTCTCAAAGGTTTTTTTCCTGGTACTCGCACAAATCATTAATAATGCATATCGCGCATTTCGGTTTCCTCGCCACGCATACGTAACGTCCATGTAAAATCAGCCAGTGGTGGGCATCGTGGCGAAATTCCTTCCGAACGTGGTTTAGAAGTTTGCGTTCCACTTCCAGCACGGTTTTCCCGCGCGCAATTCCGGTGCGGTTAGCAACGCGGAAAATATGCGTATCCACTGCAATCGTGGGCTCACCGAAGGCGGTATTCAATATTACGCTGGCGGTCTTACGTCCCACGCCGGGCAGTTTCTCCAGCTGTTCTCGAGTTTGCGGCACTTTGCTGCCGTAATGTTCGATAAGCAGAGCGCAGGTAGCCAGAATGTTCTTTGCTTTCGTTTTATATAGCCCGATACTTTTGATGGCATCTCGCAAACCAGCCTCACCTAACGCTAAAATTTTCTCCGGTGTATTGACTCTCGGAAAAAGCTTGCGGGTTGCCAGGTTCACGCTCTTGTCGGTAGCCTGGGCAGAAAGTATCACCGCTACCAGCAACTCAAATGGTGAGTTGTACTCCAGCTCGGTAGTAGGATGAGGATTAGCTGCCTTGAAGCGGGTAAAAATCTCGCGGCGTATGGTTGAATTCATGAATTAGTGAGAACGTTGGCCAGCGTTTATTTTTCTTCAGTTACCTTGGACCGGCCAGCCATCACGCGCTCCAGTGCTGCCTGGATGACTGCTTTCTTGCGATCCCCGTTCGCCGGGGTCGTGGGGGAAGCGTTTACGGATTTTGCTGCTCCGGTTTTTTGTGCGAGTCTTTCCTCCTGCTCCTGTTTCTCACGCTCAAGCCTTTGCAATCTGAACTGATGGCGTGCACGTGCACGATCGGCCGCTTTCTTGTTTTCGTCCCCGGACATCGGCAAGTCATCGATCACGACATGGGACTCAGTACCGGCGCTTCTGACTTGTTCCACCGGCGGAACCATGCTGATGCAGTCCACGGGGCATGGCGCGATACACAATTCACAGCCGGTGCATTCAGCCGCGATCACCGTATGCGTTTGCCTGGCCGCGCCGACAATGGCATCGACGGGACAGGCCAATATGCAAAGCGTACAGCCTATGCAGATTTGCTCGTCGATGAGTGCTGCCGCTTTCGGTTTCGAGATACCGTGCGCGGGATTTAGCGGTATCGGACTTACACCCAGCAACTCGGCCAGTTTGTGGATACCGTGCTCGCCTCCAGGTGGGCACTGGTTGATGTCGGCACGTCCCTCCACGATGGCTGTCGCGTAAGGTTCGCAGCCAGAGAAGCCGCATTGACGACACTGCGTCTGCGGCAAAATGGCATCGATTTCCGCTATCAGCAGGTTTTCTCTCATCCTGAAGCCGAACGCAAAAAATGCGGCACATCCAATGCACACACCGCCTGCGCCACTTCGCGTACCAGCCGGGGGCCGCGATAAATCAAGCCGCTGTAGATCTGCACCAGGCTTGCCCCGGCATCGATTTTCTCCCTTGCATCCGCTGCGCACATGATTCCACCAGCGGCGATGATGGGTATCGCTCCTTGCAACATCACATGTAATTGACGTATGACCGCAGTGGAACGCTGTGTGAGCGGAGCTCCACTCAATCCACCCGTCTCGCATGCGTGAGGCAGCGTTTCCACGCCGGCCCGGGAAAGAGTAGTATTAGTGGCAATGACTCCGTCAATCTGATACTTCATCAGTAGTGCTGCAATGGATTCGATTTGTGGCGGCTCCAGATCGGGGGCAATCTTCACCGCCAAGGGGATATATTTAGCGTGCTTATCGGCGAGTTCCTGTTGTTTTGACTTCAGCACGTCGAGCAGCCTATCCAGCTCATCAACATTTTGCAATTGACGCAGGTGGGGCGTATTGGGCGAGGAAATATTGACAACGACGTAATCGGCGTAACGATAGACCTTAATCAGACAAGTCAGATAATCATCGGCGGCTTGCTCCATCGGCGTATCGAAATTTTTGCCAATGTTAATGCCCAGTATGCCGTGGTAATTCGTATCTCTGACATTCGCCACCAATTTGTCCACACCCTGATTATTGAAGCCTAGCCGGTTGATGATGGCCTTTGCCTGGGGGATACGAAACAGGCGTGGCTGTGGGTTTCCGGGCTGGGGACGAGGCGTGACGGTGCCGATCTCGATAAAGCCGAAACCCAGTGCGGCAAGTGGCTGGAGGTATTCACCATTCTTGTCCAATCCGGCGGCGACACCGACAGGATTGGGAAAATCAAGGCCCATGACTTTGCGCGACTGGCAGGTGATCGGACCATCGGCAAGCAATCCGAGCTGACAAATTTTCTCGATCGCGCTGAATGTGATGCGGTGAGCCGTTTCGGCGTCGAGACTAAATAATAGCGGACGAAGTAAAGAATAAAGCATGGAACCCATTTTAACCCGGATAATGTAATGGGTCTGTTAATACTGTCTCCGGATGCTAAAAACTATCAGAGGAACACACGTCCGGCGGTCATTCGGGCTTGGATATTCCTTGTTGCAAACGGAATGAATTAACCCAGATAATCCATTAGGACGTGAGATGATGACAAGGCAGGTTGCGAGACAGTTCTGTCGGTTGGGAGAAGTCCATAGCTGTCTATGGACGCCGGGCAAGCGGCGAAAATGGCCGCAAACTGACCGCAAGCACTCGCGTAGGCTCGCAGAGCCGCCTAATGGATTATCTGGGTTTAATGCAACTTACGGATGATCCTTTATCATCTGCATTAAATCGTTAGCAGGAGCGCGCTTATGAAACTGGCTAATATTTTGGCTGTTTGGATTCTCGCGACATTTGGCGGTCACGCGCACGCGACTGCTGAATGGGAGCAACTCAATGAGGAAGTGGCATCACTTTATCAGCAGGGAGAATATAGCCGTGCCACCGCGGTAGCGAAGAAGGCGCTGCAAACAGCCGAGCAAACCCTGGATCCGAACCATCCTGATGTGGCCACAAGCCTGAATAGCCTCGCATTGTTGTACACCGCCCAAGCGCAATATACTCAGGCGGAGCCGCTTCTGAAACGCGCGCTGGCAATCTTTGAGAAAGCGGGCGCGGAAAGTGCTGAAATGGCCACGACCCTGAATAACCTTGCAATGCTATACAAAAGCCAGGAGCAATACGTGCAGGCCGAGCCGCTCTATAAGCGTGCATTGGCAATTGATGAGAAGGTTTTCGGCCCGGATCATCCCAACGTGGCAATAAGCCTGAACAACCTGGCACAACTGTACGAAGCCCAGGAACGATATGCGGAAGCCGAACCGCTTCTCAAACGCGCTCTGGCGATTCTGGAGAAGACGCGTGGCCCGGACCATCCCAATGTGGCCATGAGCCTGAATAACCTCGCGCTGCTGTACAGTGCACAAAAAAAGTACGCAGAAGCCGAGCCACTTTATAAACGCGTACTCGCAATTTTGAGAAAGGCTCTCGGCCCAAATCATCCGAATGTGGCACTGAGCATGAATAACCTGGCAGGACTGTATAGAGACCAGGGCAAGTATCCGTATGCCGAGCCACTTTTCAGGCGCGCATTGACCATTTCCGAAAAATCGCTTGGTCCGGATCACCCGAATGTTGCCACGAGCCTTGAAAATTTGGCACAGGTATATCGGGATATAGGCTATGCGAATAAAGCGGTGCCTTTGGAAAAACGTGCGACAGCCATACGGAAGATGCAGCGATAAGCATCGGTTATCGCTTCCACATGGAGGCCGGCGCTATATGCAATCTTCGCCTTGTATATTGCTCAGTGGTTCCCACCGTCCATCAGCCAAGCCTTGCAGGGGCATGAAGCCGGCTTTGTATGCCATTTTCCGGCTTTCCTTGATCCAGTAACCAAGGTATAGGTAGGGTAAATCCAATGCAAGGCATTGTTGTACCTGCCACAGAATGCTGTAAGTACCGAAGCTGGCACCCGATACATCCGGATCAAAAAAAGTATATACGGACGATATGCCGTCGGGCAGTTTGTCGATAATACTGATCATGCGCAGCCGTCCGTTTTCGTGGAATTCAACCAGCTTGGAATTGACATTGCTGGGCAGCAGAAAATGACGGTATTGCTCACGGCTGTCGCGATCCATGCCACCACCGCAATGACGCTGCGCCTGATAGCGTAGATAGAGCGCGTAATGATCCGGATGGTAATACAGGTCATGCTGTGTCGCCTCCAAGTGCCGATGCCGTTTCCAGGAGCGGCGCTGGGACCGCTTGAGGATCAATTCGTCAACAACAATCCGCACCGGCACGCAGGCGCGGCAGTTGTCACAATAAGGGCGGTAGGTGAAGGCGCCGCTACGGCGAAAACCGGCCTGCACCAGGTCGCCATAAACATGGGTGTCGATCAGATGACTGGGTGTCGCCACCTGGGATCGCGCCAATTTGTCCGGCAGATAGCTGCACGGGTAAGATGCGGTAGTGTAGAACTGCAACACCGATGAAGGCAGATCATTCAATTTGCTCATGATCGAAGCACCATTTTTCAACTCGCTCGGGGTAGTTTACCAATTCTTTTAATTTTTGACTAAATTCCTTGCGAGGAATTTCGCGCGCGCCAAGGGAAGCAAGATGAGCGGTCTTCATTTGGCAGTCGATCATGTGAAAGCCCCGACGCTCCAAGTGCATTACCAAGTGCACAAATGCGATCTTGGAAGCATCAGAGACGCGGGAAAACATTGATTCGCCAAAGAACATTCGCCCCTGGGCAACGCCGTACAACCCCCCCATCAATTCACCGCCTATCCAGACTTCGACGGAATGGGCGGAGCCCATTTCATGCAGCGCAGCGTAAGCTGAAATCATCTCCGCGTGGATCCACGTACCAGGCCGCTCCCTGCGCGGCTTGGCGCATGCCTGCATGACTTCGCTGAAAGCGCTATCGACGCGAATCTCATAGTCGCCTTTCTTCAATGCTTTCTTGAGTGACCGAGAAATTCTAAGCTCACCGGGAAACAACACCATGCGCGGGTCGGGGCTCCACCACAAAACAGGCTCGCCCTCATTGAACCAGGGAAAAATTCCGTGGCGATAAGCTTCGATCAGACGTCGCGGCGAGAGATCACCGCCGACAGCAAGCAGACCATTGGGGTGGGTAAGTGCGGAATTTAACGGCGGAAAGGAAGAGTCGGGAGTAAGCCAGGGAATCATGCAGGAAAGTTGAATTGTGGATACTCTGGGTCAATAATGAGTCACGGAGCCCGGCAGAATTCAATTCCTTCAGGTACAAAATGTGTGTCCCTCCTGCACTCGATAAGACACATACAACGCACTACATGAGGAATCGTTACAATAAAAATGAAATTCATAGGCATGATCCGAACTTACGGCTGCAAATGCGTGACCTCATGATTTATAGCGTGTCGGATCCGGCACATCCGCTGCTTCGAACCCCATACGGCGTAATCGGCAAGAATCGCACGCGCCACAAGCCAGTCCCGCTTCATCCGCCTGATAACATGACACCGTCCGGCTATAATCCACGCCCAGGAAAATTCCCTGCCGGATGATTTCAGCCTTAGACAAGTTGATAAGCGGTGCATGGATATTCAGCCTGGTGCCCTCAATCGCTGCCCTGGTGGCTAAATTAGCCATTTTTTGGAATGCCGAGATGTATTCTGGCCGGCAATCCGGATAGCCCGAATAGTCCACTGCGTTAACGCCCACAAAAATGTCACGGCTTTCCAGCACCTCGGCCCAAGCCAGTGCGAGCGACAACATGATGGTGTTACGGGCCGGTACATAAGTCACGGGAATGTCCATTTTGGTCCCTTCGGCCGGTATGGCGATGAATCGGTCAGTGAGAGCCGATCCGCCGAATACGGTCAGGTTAACCTGAATGGTCTTATGCTCGTCAACGCCGAGGGATTGAGCCAATTTTGCCGCGGCTGCCAGTTCCGACGCATGGCGCTGTCCGTAATCAATACTCAATGCGTAACACGCATATCCGCGATTGCGAGCGATGGCAAGCGTGGTGGCAGAATCCAGCCCACCCGATAGAAGCACCACAGCCTTCATCATAAGATCCGAAGAAAAAATTCATGCTGCGTTCTTGCCTGCATTATCGCCCCGGTCTCTCACCCCATAATAATTTGTGAAGTTGGACTTGCACCCGCACCGGCAAACGATCACGCAGTACCCATGCGGCGAGCATTGCGGGATCAAGCCTGTCATAAACCGGAGAAAATAAAACTGGGCAGATAAGATCCAGTTGACGCTCAAGCATTGTTTCGGCCGCCCATTGATAATCCGCCTCATTGCATAGCACAAACTTTAATTCATCATGATGGGTAAGGTGGCTGAGATTGGACCAGCGGTTTTTTTCGGCTTCACCCGAACCGGGAGCCTTGATGTCAAGAATTCTGGAAACGCGCACATCCACCCTGGATACATCCAATGCCCCGCTGGTTTCGAGAGAAACCGAATAGCCGGCGTCGCACAATAGGCTGAGCAAGGTCAGGCATTCTTTCTGCGCCAGAGGCTCTCCACCAGTCACGGTGACAAAACGGGGCGTATAGTTGGCAACCTCCGTCAAAATAGCGGAAATTGACAGGCTTTTGCCTCCGTAGAAAGCATATTCAGTGTCGCAGTAAACACAACGCAGAGGACATCCGGTAAGGCGCACAAATACCGTAGGCAGCCCCATGCGGCTGGTTTCACCTTGCAGGGAGAAAAAAATTTCACTGATGCGCAAACTTCCTGCTTCAGAAGATTGCATGATTTGGTATTTGCAATGGAGATGGAAGACGAACTATATTTTAAAACGAGTACGCCACCACCACAAAGTAGCGGACTGCAACTACACTATTTTTTACCGGCCAGCCGTCGCTTGGCCTTTTTTGCCGCATCGCTGCCAGGATATTTAGCGATGAGACTTTCCAGAGTTTTTTTGGCAGCGGGTTTTTTATTCATTTCCTGCTGGCTACTGGCAATGTTGAGCATTGCATCCGGCACCTTCGCGCTGTCGGGGAAGAGGATGATTAGTTTTTCCTGAGCGTCAATGGCGTTCTTAAAATCACGCAGCGCGTAATAGGAATTACCGATCCAGTAGTGAGCACTCGGTGAGAAGCCGGATTCAGGATAGCTCTTGAGAAACTTTCTGAGCTGGGAAATGGCGTCCTGATACTTTGCAGTCTTGAACAGCGCGTAGGCGGCTTCGTAGTCACGGCTCTCGGCGGTTTCCGCTGACGCAGCACTTGCGGCGGGGGGAACCACAGCGGCAACCCTGGCCGATGACTCCGTATTCGACTCCGATCTGGCTGGAGCCTCCACATTTGATTCTGGTACATCGTCAGGTGCGCTTGATGACGCAGGAGGCTCAGAGGGGGTGGAATCGCCGGGCTGTTCGATGCGCCTTAGCCGGTTATCCAGATCAACGTAGAAGTCCTTCTGCCGCTTCTTTGTCAACTCGTTCTCATTGGCGAGCACTTCGATCTGGCCCTGCAATTTATTCAGATCGAGCCTAAGAGCCTCGATCTGATTATGGAAGTCCAGCAGCGGTTGATTGTTAAGGAGCTCTTCCAACTTGACGATGCGCGCTTCCAGCGTCTGCCCCTGATTGCGTAAATCTCCAATCACCACCTGCTGCGCCGCGATCAGCTTGCGCGCCTCCTCGTCGTCGAACATTCCGGCGTAACTTGAGTTACAACCAATCAGGAACAACAACAAGAAAGCGCGCAACAGCACAATCACTCGCCCTGATAGCGAATATCCGTGCGGCGGTTCTCGGCCCACGAGGACTCATCATGGTCCACCCCCCGCGGTTTCTCTTCGCCCAGACTGACAGACTCGATTTGGGATTCCCTGGCTCCTGACAACGTCATTGCGTGCTTAACGGCGTCAGCGCGTCGTTGACCCAGTGCAAGGTTGTACTCCCGGCTGCCACGTTCGTCGGTATTACCTTGCAGCAGCACTCTGGCGTTGGAGTTGTCGCGCAGATACTGGGCATGAGCCTGTACCAGAGATCGGTATTCATCTTTCACCACGTAACTGTCGAAATCAAAATAAACACTGCGTTTGGACAAGATGTTGCTCGGATCAGTAAGAGGATTAAGGGTAGGAGCGGCTTCTCGAGCTGTGGTATCACTTTCCGCCGGCCTGGCGCCTACGGACTTATCCTCCACCTCGGCAGTCGGTTGCGTGGTCTGGCTGGCGCATGCCGATAACAAACTGATCAATAACACGCCAAATATCTTTTTCATTTTCATCCCTTTAAGGTTAGCTAAAATACCAAGTTCAAAATTATTGCGGTCTTGGCAAAGGCCCCCAGGCCGGCTCCCTTACGTCACCAGCTTGCGTTGAAAGCTGTTGCCTTGTTCTGCCATCACTTGTTACAGCGGATAATATACCACGACCCTTTACCTCGGTTGCATATAAGATGATCCTGCCGTTGGGGGCAAAACTGGGAGACTCATCGAATTTCGAGTCAGTCAGCAATTGCACCTGACGAGTGGCCAAGTCTTGGATCGCGACATTGAATCTATCGCCATTGCGATGAATGAATGTAAAGCTTTTTCCATCGCGACTATAATCAGGGCTGACATTGTAGCTGCCTTCGAAAGTCAGGCGCTCTGCCGTTCCAGACGCACGTCCTGTTATTTGCATACGATAAATCTGCGGACTGCCGCCCCGGTCGGAGGTAAAGATAATCGACTGGCCATCGGGTGAAAAGCTGGGTTCGGTGTCGATTCCAGAACTTTGACTGAGCCTCTGCATGCCGCCGCCATCAGCGTTTATCAAAAATATCTGCGATCCCCCCATCAGGGACAGCACCACCGCCAGCTTTTTTCCATCCGGCGACCAGGCCGGCGCGCTGTTGCTTCCCCTGAAATTGGCGACTGCCTTGCGCGCCCGTGTCGCAAGCGTCTGTACGTAAACCACCGGCTTCTTGTTCTCGAAGGACACGTACGCCAGCCGCGTCCCGTCCGGCGACCACGTGGGCGAAATAATCGGCTCTGTATATTCAATTACCGGCTGGGCATTAAAACCGTCCGCATCCGCCACTTGCAGCGAGTATTTTTTTCCCTCTTTGACCACGTAGGCGATGCGGGTGCTGAATACGCCTGCGTCACCAGTCAGTTTTTCATAAATCAAATCAGCAATTCGATGGGCGGCGGCACGCAATTGTCCGGCAGGAACTGTCTCGCTGTAGCTGGCCAGCTGCACCTGTTTAGCGACATCCAGCAGACCAACGCGCACAGCCACTTGTCCGCCGGGCAGGGTGATCGTGCTGCCGATTACCAGCGCACCGGCACCGCGACCGATCCATTCCGGATAGACAACTTCAACCGGCTCATGTGGTGCGAGGCCGGCCGGATCAATCAGTTTAAACAGGCCACTGCGCTGCAAATCGGCGGCAACCACTGACGTGATGCTTTGGCTGAGCTTTTCTTCATGAGCGAATGGAACAATAGCAATAGGAATTTGCGTCGCACCACCGCCGAAAATTTCGATGTCGAGTGCGGCATGGGCAGGCGCGGCGGCCAACCACAGGAACAAGACAAAGACATACGGGGGAAATTTAGGCAAGCCAATCCGCATAGGAACAACCCTCAGAGATTCGCAAAAATGTTATAAATTATAACAGTCATTCGCGGTAATGTACTTTGAGGTTTAGATTGCGAAATCTCGGAAACAATGCGGGGTCGGGTGGCAGCGGAAGCGGCTTGGATAAGAAAATGGCACGCTCTACGGCATCGTCAAAAGCGGCAAACCCGCTGCTTTTGCGCAGCTTCACATCGAGAACGTCACCACCCGGCAGCAATGTGACGTCGAATTCCGCGACCGGATTGCCAGGCAGATCGGGGGGCATGACAATGTGGCTTTTGATTTTGGCAAGGATTTTGGCCTTGTATTCGTCTATCTCGTTCGCCACGCGGGATTGTGCCGCTGCCTGCGCCTGAGCCTTGGCATTCGCTTCCTGTTCTCGCTGAAGCTGCTCCACTTCAGCCGCCACCCTTGCTTGCTGATCCTTCAATTCCTTCTCTTTTTGCGCTTTCAATTCTTTTTCTTTCCGTTCCTTTTCTTTCCGCTCTTTTTCCTTCTGTTCTTTCAGATCCTTCTGTACCGGTTCCTTTTTTCCACCGGTTTAGGTTTCTCGATTTTTTCCTTGAGTGCAATATCAGGCTTGGGAGGCGGCGGCACCTGCGGCGTCTCCGGCCTTGGCGGCAACGGCTTTACTTCGGCAGGCGGCTCGACCGGCTGGAATACCGGTGGCGGCGGCACTGCTTTAATAACCGGCTGAGGCAGACTGCTCCATAAATCCACCACCATGCCTTCCGGCGGATATGTTTTCCAATTGAGGCCGAAAATCATAAACGCAAAAAAAATCAGATGGACCAGTACCGCCAACACTCCTGCCGGCACCCGTCCTGGTTCAGGATGCGAGGAATCTCGCCATGCCATTGCACTCATCGTAGGCTCATATGCGGTCGCCCCAGCTCGCTTCCGCTCATTTCGGTGTAGCCAGCAGCCCCACTTTCTTTACCTGCTGCTGTTGCAGGATATCCATCACGTTTATCACTTCTTCGTAGCGCACGCTTTTGTCGCCAGCAATCACTACCGGCTGCTCGGTGTTTTGCGCCTGTTTCTGTTTGATCGCCTCAACCAGCTCGGTGCGACTGACTTTCTGTTCGCCGCCCGGCTTGGCACGGTCGTGCAGACTCAGGCTGCCGTCGGCCTTGATGACCACCTCCAGTGGTGCAACCGGGGGGGCAAGGGATTTGCCAATTTGCGGCAACTCAATCTGGCCGGGGCTGATAAGCGGCGCCGTAATCATGAAAATCACAAGCAGCACCAGCATGACGTCAATATACGGCACAACGTTTATCTCGTTCATGAGGCGACGTTTGGCGCGGCGCTCAGTCACAATATCTGTCCCATGAAATTACCTTCATCCGGTCGCCTGCCGCTGCAAGACGTTGGACAACTCTTCCATGAAGCTCTCAAAACGGGTTGCCAGGCGATCCATGCTGTTCGCATACCTGTTGTAGGCGATGACCGCCGGAATCGCAGCAAACAATCCCATCGCAGTCGCTATCAGCGCTTCCGCAATCCCTGGTGCGACGTGGGCGATCGTGGCCTGGGTGACGTTGGACAGCCCCCGGAAAGAATTCATGATGCCCCAGACGGTGCCGAACAGGCCGACGTAAGGGCTCACCGAACCCACCGTTGCCAGAAATGACAAGTGCGATTCAAGACTGTCCATTTCTCGTTGATATGTGGCGCGCATTGCCCGGCGTGTACCATCCATCACGGTGCTGATGTCCATTCCCGGCTGACGTTTGTGCTTCATGAACTCACGAAATCCCGCCTCAAAAATCCGCTCCATGCTTCCGGCGGTATGGCGCGCGCCGGCAGCACTTTGAAAAAGTGCGTTGAGATCCGGTCCTTTCCAGAAGACATTCTCGAACTCATCGCTCTGCCTCATCGCCTGTCGAATGACAAACAGCTTGCGGAAAATAAACCACCACGACAAAAATGAAGTCAGCAACAACAGCGCCATCACCAGTTGCACCGGCAAACTGGCGCTCGCGATGAGGGTAAAAAGGGACATATCCTGAGTAACCGTTGGGCTCATGAGAGTTTTCCAAGTTTGTGACGAAGCGGCGTGGGCACGCTCACCGGCTTGAGGCTGTCGGCGCCCACACATACCGCATGCACAGTGGCACCGACCAGCGTGACGGCGTCCCGCAGCACATGCTGGGAAAGTGTGATGCGGCTTCTGCCAATTTCCACCGCTTGCGCGGTGATATGCAACAAATCATCCGGCAATGCCGGTTTAAAGTATTCGATACTAACCGAACGTATCATGAAAATCACCCTGTGGACCTGGACGAGCGAATGAATATCGAAACCCAGTTCCCGCAACCATTCATACCGTGCGCGTTCCATGAAATTTAGATAAGTCGAATGATAAACCACCCCGCCCGCATCGGTGTCCTGATAATACACCCGCACCGGCAGAGTGAAAATTGAATTAGGGATTGAAATGGGCATTTTTATTCGGAATTTAGAATTTCTCTCGCCGAGAAATTTCACGTATCGCTTGGAGCTTGGAGCATGTGACATTGATCATGCCACGTTTAATGACTGCTAACCTTCTCCCCACAACTCGCCGCTCAGCCCATTCTTCGGCAGCGCCATGCCAAAATGCTGATAAGCGATGACTGTGGCCATGCGGCCGCGCGGGGTACGCTTCATGTAGCCCTGCTGGATCAGATAAGGTTCCAGAACATCTTCGATGGTGCCACGCTCTTCGCTGATGGCGGCGGCGAGATTATCCACGCCCACCGGGCCACCGCCGAATTTCTCCATCACCGCCAGCAGCAGCTTTCTATCCATCACATCGAGACCAAGGAGGTCGACGTCCAGCATGATCAATGCCGCGTCCGCCACGGGGCGGGTAATGTGACCATTGGCTTTGACTTCAGCGAAATCGCGGACGCGCCGCAGAAGGCGATTGACGATGCGTGGCGTTCCGCGCGAGCGGCGCGCGATTTCTATGGCCCCATCGGGGGAGATTTCCACGTTCAGCAGCCCCGCCGAGCGGGTCACGATCTTGGTCAATTCCTCTACCGAATAAAATTCGAGGCGTGAGATGATGCCAAAACGATCACGCAACGGGTTGGTCAGCATGCCCGCCCGCGTGGTGGCGCCAACCAGGGTAAACGGCGGCAAATCAAGCTTGACTGACCGGGCGGCGGGGCCTTCACCGATCATGATATCAAGCTGATAATCCTCCAGCGCAGGGTAAAGGATCTCCTCCACCACCGGGGAAAGGCGATGAATCTCGTCGATAAACAGCACATCGTTGGATTCAAGGTTGGTCAGCAAAGCTGCCAGATCTCCCGGGCGCTCCAGTACCGGGCCGGAAGTATGACGCAAACTTACCCCCATTTCCCTAGCAATGATATGCGCAAGCGTGGTCTTGCCCAAACCTGGGGGGCCAAACAGCAGTACGTGGTCGAGCGCTTCCCTGCGCCGCCTTGCCGCTTCGATGAATATCTGCAGCTGCCCACGAATCTTTTCCTGGCCGACATATTCGTCCAGATGCTTGGGACGTAGCGCACGCTCCAGATCCTCTTCCTGAAGGGAAACGGGCGCGGAGGCAATTAATCGATCGGTTTCAATCATTCAAATAAGACGTTTCGCGCGGTTTGCAAATCGATGGTGAAATTTAAAGGTGCGAGCTTAGCCTTCTTTCCAGACCGCTACTTTTCTTTTGATAGAAGTTTCAATGCTTGCCGTATGCCGTCGGAGACAGCAACGTCCGGCGGTAACTGCCTGATCGCCCAACCGGCTTCACGCTCATTATAACCCAGAGACAACAGCGCATTGAGCACGTCGCCGCCAGTCCCTGAAGAAAGCGCAGCACCGGTTGCGCCTGTTGCGCCGGCCACGCCGGATTGAAGCTTGTCGCGCAATTCCAGCAACAAACGTTCGGCAGTTTTTTTTCCGATGCCGGGGATTTTGACCAGCCGTCCGCTATCCTCCGCCGCCACCGCTTGGTACAAGTCGGCCACGCTCAGGCCAGACAGCAAAGCCAGGGCGATTCTCGCACCGACACCGGAAATCTTCACGAGCTGACGAAAAGCCTGCCGCTCCGCTTCAGTGGCAAAACCGAAAAGCAGATGCACGTCTTCGCGCACCACGAGATGCGTGTGGAGCGTGATTTGCGCACCGACGGCAGGCAAATGATAGAACGTGCTCATCGGCACATCAATTTCATAACCAACCCCCTGCACGTCAACCAGCACCAGCGGCGGAAGCTTTTCCAGCAACAATCCCGTTATCCTGCCGATCATTCGAATCCCGGCGGTGGTAACAAACTCACCATATGGGTGAAGGAAAAGTGGCGCAAAATGTCTTCCCGGATCATGACACCTAAATGAAAGAATGAGCGGTCAACTGCCGCACGTGGAATCATACGAGACGCCCCCGTTTCATGCGATAACCCGCTGTCGAAATGCCACCCAGCCCCAGCCCGCCGTGCGCGTGACAGATGGCGCAGGCGAGGGCATCCGCTGCATCCGCGCCAGGGCTGCCGGCAAGCTGTAACAGACGTTTCACCATTTCCTGCACCTGTTCTTTTTTTGCATGACCTTTGCCGACCACCGCCTGCTTGATTTGCAGCGCGGTGTATTCGGCGACGGTGAGATTGTTCAGCACCGCCGTGCAAATCGCCGCACCGCGCGCCTGTCCAAGCATCAGCGTGGATTTCGGATTGACATTGACAAACACTTGTTCCACCGCGACTTGATCAGGACGGTGTTGTGCGATAACTTCGTTGAGATGATCCATGATGGATTTCAGGCGCGATGGGAGTTCGCCATCCAGCGTTTTGATACAGCCACTGCTGACATAGGCCAAATTGCCGCCAGTTTTATCGATGATCCCGAAGCCTGTAATGCGCAAGCCGGGATCTATGCCAAGAATACGGATTTTGTTACCTGCTGGGATAAAAATGCGGCTCCAAAATTCAAAAATTGCACCCAAGCGATTTCCGGTCAAACTGTCTCCCGTTGCCCAACGGGAACGGACAGGCACAACAGCACTTGATACGAAAACCATTTTTTGAATTGATCAATGTTGCAACGAGAGATCCCGAAAGCGATGCGCCCGAAAGCGATGCGCCCGAAAGCGATGCGCCCGAATCCGGAATTTCGGATAACGCCAAACTATTCACCAATCACCGCAGTTGTATACACCTCCTGCACATCATCGATATTTTCCAGCGCATCCAGCAGTCTTTGCATTTTCATCGAATCATCGCCGGTCAACACAACGTCATTGGCAGGCTTCATTGTCACTTCGGCGAGCTCTGCCTTGAAACCGGCTTTCTCCAATGCCGTCCTGATTACGACAAATTCATACGGTGCAGTGATGACTTCAATGCTGCCATCGTCATTGCTGATGATATCATCGGCACCCGCTTCCAATGCCACTTCCATTAGTTTGTTTTCATCGGTGCCAGGAGCAAAAAGCAGCTGCCCGCAATGCTTGAACAGGAACGCAACCGAGCCGTCGGTGCCGAGATTGCCGCTGTACTTGGTGAATGCGTGGCGCACATCCGCGACGGTACGCACACGATTATCCGTCATGCAGTCGACCAATACGGCTGCACCAGCGATACCGTAGCCTTCATAACGTATTTCTTCATAATTCACACCCTCGAGGTCGCCGCTGCCGCGCTTGATCGCACGCTCGACATTGTCCTTGGGCATGTTTTGCTCGTAAGCCTTATCGACGGCCAGGCGCAATCGGGGATTGCTGGCGGGATCTCCTCCGCCCATTCGCGCGGCGACGGTAATTTCCTTGATGAGCCGGGTGAAGATCTTGCCGCGCTTGGCATCCTGCGCGGCTTTCTTGTGTTTGATATTCGCCCACTTGCTGTGACCCGCCATGATGCTCCTTTTCCTGTGATCCCGTATTGAAGTGATGCAATATTATCACCACGCATGTGGGGGATAAAGCGCGGACGAGCTTTGCGCAAAACAATCTGCTCGCAAGCAAAATTTCCTGGTTACTGCGGCCAGTGATAGGGCGCGATGTCCAGTGGCTGGGGTTTCTTCAGGATCATGTTGGACAGAAGATGCGCGCTGCCCGGCGCCATGGTAACGCCATAGCGATAGTGGCCGCTGTTAAGATAAAGGTTCGTGAGTTCAGGGTGGCTGTCAATAATGGGAATATTATCAGGCGAACCAGGACGGAGTCCCGCCCAATGACCGACAAGGGTCTCTTCAGTCAATGCAGGTAACAGCGTGCGCGCCTTTTCCAGCAATACCTTCCTCGTGCGGATAGTCGTCCGCTTATCGAATCCGGCTTCCTCCAGCGTGCTGCCGGCAAGAATATGCCCATCCTGACGTGGTACCAGATAAAAATTGCCCCGTTCTTGCAGCACAATCGTGTGAATCAGGTTTGGCTGTGCCTTGAACAATAGAATCTGGCCCCGTACCGGCCAGATATCGAGCTTTAACGCATATTCACGTAAAAGCTGCCGGCTCCAGGCTCCGGCAGCAATGATGTAACTGTCGGCGGAATACTTATCGCCCCGTCTGGTGCTGATCGACTGGACGCGCCCTCGCTCTATCTTCCAGCGTGCAACCTCGGCGTGTTCGACGATGGAGCCGCCAGACAACTCGACAGCCTTCGCCAGTGCCTGCAACAGTCGGGGGTTGCGTACCTGGCAAACCTCCGGCAGCCAAAGCGCCGCTTCGCTGCGTGCAAGTACTGGCGCAATTTCATGAGAGTCAACACGCCTCATGGGAAAAGCATGGCGGGCGCACCAGGATTCGGCTGCACGATAGCGGGCTTCCTGCGAGTCTCCGTCTCGCGCTCTGTTTCCTTCGCCGGAAGAAGCGGGCAGCACCAGCATGCCACTGGCCCGGTATTCCGGGTCGATGCCTGTTTCCCGCCGCAGCACTTCAATAAATCGGGGAAATAGCCGGTTGCTCAACTGCGTCAGCTGCGTCACCGGCTCTGGGTAATCCCACGGCAACAGTGGCGAAAGGATGCCCGCGCCCGCCCACGATGCCCCACGCGCGCCGCAAGTACGCTCCAGTACGATCACCCTCGCCCCAAGCTGCAACAATTCGTACGCGGTGGCCAGCCCGGCGATCCCGCCGCCGACTACGATAACATCACTGCTCAAGAATGAGTTCCCCACATACCGACAGTTTAAACCAGAAATTTTGCGGCGAAACAGCTATAGCAAGGCAATTTGCGCAACAGGAAAGCTTGATCCAAAAAACTTTATATCGAAGGGGGTGAGCCGGTATAATGCCCGTTCTTTTGGGTCGTTAGCTCAGCCGGTAGAGCAGCGGACTTTTAATCCGTTGGTCGCCAGTTCGAATCTGGCACGGCCTACCAAATTTAGCGTGAAAATCTCCACCGTCACCCTTCCTTTGCGCACCAAACCCTATATTGCTCCTGCCTGGCTCCGTGGCGGCCATGCGCAAACCATTTATCCCTATCTGCTGTCACGTCCCTCGATTGCTTACCGGCGGGAACGCTGGGAGTTGGACGACGGAGATTTCATCGATATCGACTGGCTGGATAATCCAGCCGATGCACCGCTGGTGATCCTGTTTCATGGGCTTGAAGGAAGCTCATGCAGCCATTACATCCTGAGCATTATGACCATGCTGCGGGACTTGGGCTGGCGTGGCGGAGTCGTGCATTTTCGTGGTTGTTCAGGTTCCCCCAACCGACTGCCGCGCGCCTATCATGCTGGCGATTCAGCGGAAATTGATTGGATACTGCGCCGGATCGGTGGACAAAACAGATTATCGGGTTCCACAGCACCGCTCTTTGTCGTGGGAGTATCGCTGGGGGGTAATGCTTTTCTGAAATGGCTTGGTGAGCAGGGCGAGCAAGCCAGCCAATTGATCGGTGGTGCCGTCGCGGTTTCCGTTCCGCTGGATTTGGCCGCTGCGGGAAGAGTTCTGGCATCGGGGTTCAACCTGCTCTATACGCGCCACTTTCTCGATACGCTGAAGCGCAAGGCGCTGGAGAAGCTTGGTCGCCACCCCCACCTGTTTGATGCCGCCGCAGTGGCGTCATGCACCACGCTATATCAATTTGACAATCTCGTCACTGCGCCATTGCATGGCTTTCGGGACACCGAGGACTACTGGAGCCAATCCAGCAGCAAGCCGTGGCTCAAGCGTATCAAGATACCTACGCTCGTCATCAATGCCTTCAATGATCCTTTCATGCCGCCATCCGCGCTGCCTGAACCAAATGAGGTTTCCTCCGCAGTCACCCTGGAATTTCCTGAAGAAGGAGGGCATGCGGGATTTTTGAATCCGCCATTTCCCGGCAGGCTGACATGGCTGCCGGAAAGAATTGTCAGTTTTTTGGGGGAACAAGGGGGCTGGACTGCACGGCCTGTCAATGAGCTGGCCCAGCTCCAGATTTCAACTCCAGTTTAAGCGACTGACACGAGGCAACGCTGTTTTCAGGAAGAGGCGGCTGACCGCCATCGTCAGCAGTGGCATGGAAGTCTGGAACTTTCAATTGGTGTAAAATTTAAACCGATATTTTAAAAATCAGATCGCGAGTTGAGTCGGAATCAATCTCAATCGCACTGGCATTAAACTCCGAATATCGAGTCCGGTCTTGCGACAACATGCCCACATCTCCAACCTTCGTCCATCTGCGCTTGCACAGCGAATATTCCATTGTGGACGGTATCGTGCGCATCGACGAAGCGGTGGCGAAAGCGGTATCCGACGGCATGCCGGCACTGGCGCTCACCGATCTTTCCAACCTGTTCGGCCTGGTGAAATTTTACCGGGAGGCGCGTGATAACGGCATAAAACCGATTATCGGCTGCGATGTCTGGGTAAGCAACGACGACGATCGCGACAAGCCAGCGCGCCTTTTACTGCTGTGCCAGTCCTACGTCGGCTACCTGCTGCTGTGCCGGCTGGTATCACGCGCCTATCGTGAAAATCAGCGCCATGGGCGGGCTGAAATCAAGAAATCCTGGTTTAACGAAAGCAAAAGCGGGACAGCGGGATTGATCGCCTTGTCGGGTGCAAATTCTGGCGACATCGGCCTGATGTTGATGCAGAATAATCTGGTTCAGGCGGAAAGGCTGGCGCGGGAATGGACGAACTTGTTTCCCGGCCGTTTTTATATTGAAGTACAGCGGGTAGGGCATGCCAATGCCGAGTCTCTCGTGCAGCGCTCGCTGCTGCTGGCATCCACTTTGCATCTGCCGGTCGTGGCAACACAATCGGTACAGTTTCTGAATCCCGACGATTACAGGGCGCACGAAGCAAGGGTATGCATCGCGGAAGGTTACGTTCTGGGCGATCGCCGCCGCCCCAGGAATTGCACCGAGCAGCAATACTTCAAGACCCAGGCCGAAATGGCGGCATTATTCGCCGACATTCCTTCGGCGCTCGCCAACAGCGTGGAACTGGCGAAGCGCTGCAATCTCACGCTGGAACTGGGAGTGAATCGCCTCCCGCTGTTTCCTACTCCCAATAACGAAAGCCTGGAGCTATACCTGCGCGATCAGGCCCATGCCGGCCTGGACGAACGTCTGAACGTGCTCTTTCCAGACGCCGCCCGACGCGACGCCAACGTGTCCAAATATCGCGCCCGGCTGGATTTCGAGGCGACCACTATTGTGCAGATGGGATTTGCCGGTTATTTTCTGATCGTTGCCGATTTTATCAACTGGGCCAAGCACAACGGTGTGCCGGTCGGGCCGGGTCGAGGCTCCGGCGCGGGTTCGCTCGTTGCTTACTCTCTGGGTATTACTGACCTGGATCCACTTCGTTACGATTTACTGTTTGAACGTTTTCTTAATCCGGAGCGGGTTTCCATGCCTGACTTCGATATCGATTTCTGCCAGGACGGACGCGAACACGTGATCGAATACGTGAAGCAGAAGTATGGCGCCGAGAGCGTTTCCCAGATTGCCACGTTCGGCACCATGGCGGCAAAAGCAGTGGTGCGCGACGTCGGGCGGGTACTGGATCTGCCTTATAACTTTGTCGATCAGTTGGCAAAGCTGGTGCCGCTCGATCTCGGCATGACCTTGAAAAAAGCGCGTGAGGAGGAGCCGCAGCTGAATCAGCGCGCACAAGCCGAAGAGGAGGTGCGTACTCTGCTGGAGTTGGCCGAGCGCCTCGAAGGCTTGACGCGCAATGTTGGCATGCACGCCGGCGGCGTACTGATCGCCTCGGGAAAGATTACTGATTTCTGCCCGGTCTACTGCGCGGATTCGGGTGATTCGGTCATCAGCCAGCTGGACAAGGATGACGTGGAGAAAATCGGCTTGGTAAAGTTCGACTTCCTGGGATTGCGAACCTTAACCATACTCGACTGGACCATCAGATACATCAGGCAGCGGAATTCAGAAGCCACAAAAGGGGAATCTGCACAAGCCGCGAGTGGTGTCAGCGGGAAAGCGGCTGAATCCGGAACTGGAAATCCCGACCTCTTTTGTCTGGAAAATCTCCCTCTGGATGATCCCGCTACCTATGCGCTATTGCGGCAGGGTAACGCAGTAGGCGTGTTCCAGTTCGAGTCGCGCGGCATGAAAGAGTTGTTACAAAAAGCCAGGCCCGACCGTTTTGAGGACATCATTGCGCTCGTGGCATTATACCGCCCCGGCCCGATGGCCCTGATTCCCGAATTTACGGAACGCAAACATGGTAAGCGCGTGGAATATCTTGATCCGCGACTGCAACCCATACTTGAACCCACGTACGGCGTGATGATCTATCAGGAGCAGGTCATGCAAATCGCGCAAGTGATCGGCGGTTACAGCCTTGGCAGCGCCGATCTGCTGCGGCGGGCGATGGGCAAGAAGAAGGTTGAGGAAATGGCTCTGCACCGCGATATTTTTGTCGCCGGCGCGACAAGGAGCGGCTTGACAGCACGTGACGCAACCGAGCTTTTTAGCCTGATGGAAAAATTCGCGGGCTATGGATTCAACAAGTCGCACGCGGCGGCTTATGCCTTGATCGCATTCCAGACCGCCTACCTCAAGGCACATCACCCCGCCGAATTCATGGCCGCCACCCTATCGGCAGATATGGACGATACCGACAAGGTCCACGCGTTTTTTGAGGATAGCATTGCCAATGGTCTTAGCATTCTCCCTCCCGATATCAATCTTTCCGGTTATCGCTTTATTCCCGTGGACGGGAAAACCGTCCGCTATGGCTTGGGAGCGGTAAAAGGGACGGGGGAGTCGGCAATTGCAGCAATCCTCAAGGCGCGTGATCAGGATGGACCCTACACAGACCTGTTCGATTTCTGCCGCCGGGTGGACAAGCGAATCGTCAACCGCCGTGTCATGGAGTCATTGATCCGGGCCGGTGCGTTTGACTCCATCAATAGCCATCGTGCAGGCCTGCTGGCATCGGTCGGCATCGCACTTGAGTCTGCCGAACAGATCGGCCGTGCGGTTAATCAAGTGAGCTTGTTTGGCGAGGGCGACCATCCAACAGAGCAATCGAATTTGGTTAATGTCCCCTCGTGGCTCGAGAAGGAAAGGCTCATAAATGAAAAAATGGCGCTGGGATTCTATTTGAGCGGACATCCGTTCAATGCCTATGCGGAAGAACTGAAAAATTTCGTGCGCACCCGGCTGGACCGGCTGAATCCCCAGCGGGAACCACAACTTCTGGCGGGCATCATCTACGCGGTACGCACACAAGTGACGCGGCGCGGCAGGATGGGAGTGGTCGTGCTGGACGATGGGAGTGCGCGCGTGGAACTGGTTGTGTACAGCGAATTATTCGAGGCTGCGCGCAGCTGGTTGAAAGAAGATCAACTACTTTTGGTTGAAGCCAGGGTGAGCAATAGGGGGGGTGATGACGAGTATGGTGGTGGGCTGCGTATTTCCGCCGATCAGTTATATAACATCGACAGCGCTCGCTCGCGTTACGCCAAGCGCATGGAACTCCATTGCAATGGCCTCTCGAATGTGGCCAGGCTCAAGGAGTTACTTGCGCCCTATCGCAGCAGCCTTGGTCCCGGCGGCACGGATCACAATAAAGGCGGCAATGGCTGGTTCTGCCCGGTATTAGTGGTTTATCGCAGTCAGAGCGCTGCTTGCGAGCTTGCGCTGGGTGACACATGGCGAGTCAGTCTCCAGGACAATCTGCTGCAATCTTTGTCGGCACATTTCAAAGCGGAAAACGTCAGGGTAATTTATTGACGCGCGCTCTGAATAAATCCCCTTGCGGGCGCAACTGCGGCTTGACCGTAAAGTTGAGTAGTCCTACTATGCTCCTGCTCCATCAATTATTTCTTTGTGTTCCCATGGGTAAGCCGTTCGAAGTCACTGGTAAATAAAGAAGGCAAAAAAATGGAACCAAACACGACAACCATTGCCTCGGGCTTACAGAAGGTAAGAACCCGTATCAAGGAGATTGCAAACAAAACGGGGCGGCAGCCCGAAACCATTACGCTGTTGGCTGCAAGCAAAACCAATCCCCCCGAGTGTCTGCGGGAGGCCTTTTCCGCCGGGCAGGCTATTTTTGGGGAAAACTATCTGCAGGAGGCCTTGATAAAAATCGCGGCACTGACCGATCTACCCATTGAATGGCATTTTATCGGCCCCATACAGAGCAATAAAACAAAACGCATAGCAGAGAATTTTGCCTGGGTGCATAGCATAGACCGGAAAAAAATTGCCGACCGCTTGTCGAAAGACAGACCCGAATCGTTGCCCCCCCTGCAGGTATGTCTACAAGTAAACGTGAGCGGGGAGGATAGCAAGAGCGGTGCATCGCCTGAGGAGGTAGCCGATCTGGCCGCGCACGTTGTGGCGTTGCCTCGCCTGAAACTGCGGGGCGTGATGGCAATCCCCGAGCTGACGAAAGCCACTGCGCTGCAGCGCAGCCAGTTCCGCATGCTGAAAGAAGCATATGACCAGCTAAAGGGGGCTGGTTATGATCTTGACACGGTTTCGATGGGCATGTCGGAGGACATGGATATCGCCATTGAAGAAGGTGCAACCATGGTACGGGTGGGAACAGCGATCTTTGGGCCGCGACGTTACCCTATTCCTGAGGAACTTGCCGCCCGGTCCCCGTAAGGGCAAGGTACTTTTCGTGCAGTTGCTCTTTGGTCTCAACAATGTTCGGATCGAGGATAATACAATCCACCGGGCATACCTCCACGCATTGCGAAACTTCGAAATGCCCCTCGCACTCGGTACATAACCTGGGATCGATCACGTAGATTTCTTCACCCTGGGAAATGGCATCGTTGGGACATTCCGGCTCGCATACGTCGCAATTGATGCATTCGTCGGTAATTAATAACGCCATTTCGACCTCAGAAATCAGGTTTCGATTCTTGCCCGAAGCTGTGCGGCGATCAAAGGATGCACAAACTTGTCGGCATTCCCGCCCAATAACGCGATCTCCCGTACGATGGTGGCAGAAATAAACATGTATTGCTCCGACGGCGTCATGAATACGGTTTCGACGTCGGGATACATGCTGCGGTTCATCCCCGCCATCTGAAACTCGTATTCAAAATCGGACACCGCACGCAGGCCGCGTAAAATCACTCTAGCATTTTGCTGTTGCAAGAATTCCATCAGCAGGCCTGAAAATGCCGTTACCTCGACATTGTGGCAATCCGCCAGTACCTGCCGCACCATTTTTACCCGCTCATCCTGCGTAAAAAACGGCTTCTTGCCGCTGCTCGCGGCGACCGCAACCACCACGCGATCAAACAGACGTGCTGCACGCCGAACCAAATCCTCGTGACCGCGCGTGATGGGATCGAAAGTGCCAGGATATATCGCTTTATCCATCGTTCCCGCGTTTTAACAGTTGATAATATACTTTACCCGCGCATCCCTTGCGCCAAACCACCCAGCCCATACCGGGGTCTGAAAAGTTATCGTCTTCCACATAGACCACTCCGTCTTCGGCAAGGCGTAATGAAAGTAAAGAGAGCAACCTGGGTACCAAGCCCAGCCGAAAGGGCGGATCAAGAAAAATCACATCGAACCGTTGTCGATTGGAATCCAGGAATTTTAACGCATCCATTGCCACCAACTGGACCTGCTCCGCTCCCAGTTTTAGCGAACTGGCTTTCAGCGCCTTCAATACGGCGGGGCTGGATTCGACCATTACGATCCTCTCCGCCCCACGTGACGCAGCCTCGAAACCCATCGCCCCACTGCCCGCAAACAGATCAAGACAAGTCTTGCCGCTCAGATCCTGTCCCAGCCAGTTGAATACGGTCTCGCGTACCCGATCAGGTGTCGGGCGCAGATCGGCGTCGCCGGGAAAAGTGATTATGCGGCTGCGCCATTCACCCCCAATGATGCGGACTTCATTTCTGATCACATGCACGCAATGAAATATTTGATAAAGCGTTTGGCCGGAAATTGACGTGGGAAACAATGTTTGGGAGCCGTTGCTATTTCTCTTCCACAGCCCCCACCACAACGGCCACCATCCCATCGGGTTTGATACGCCGCTGAAAAGCGTCGGTGATTTGGGCAACGGTTACCCTGCCCACCGCCTTAACGTAGTCTTCCAGATAGGTGAGGGGGAGATTATAAAAACCGATCACGGCGAGATATCCAATGATTTTCTTGTTGCTGTCGATGCGCAATGGAAAGCTGCCAATAATGTTTTGCTTGGCGGCGACGAGTTCTTTTTCTGTTGGGCCGCCAGCGACAAAATCGGCCAGAATTTTGCGTGTCAGCGTGAGCGCCTCTTCTGATTGCTCCTTCCGGGTTTGAAGGCTGATTTCGAACGGCCCGAGCCTCTCTAGCGGAGTAAAGTGGCTGTGCACGCTGTAAGCCAGTCCGCGTTTCTGGCGGATTTCTTCCATCAGGCGCGAGGTGAACCCCCCTCCGCCAAGGATGTAATTGCCGACGAGGAGCGGAAAATAATCAGGATCGTCGCGACGGAGCCCCGGATAGGCAAACAATATATGGCTTTGCGTGGCGGGGTGGGCTATCCTTCTGGTCTCGGCAACCGGCGCTGTTACCGTCGGCAAAGCATCCGCTAACTTGCCTTGCGGCAAGTCCTTCGTCAGCGATTCAGCGATCGCCGCTGCTTCGGCGCGGCTGACGTCACCCATGATGGATATGACGGCATTGGCGGCGGTATAGCGGGACCGGTAAAAATCCACCAGATCCTCGCGCTGCAGCGCACTGACACTTTCAACCTCACCTGAGCCGCGTAATCCGTATGGATGGCTACCATAGAGCATTTTCATCAACGCGCGGTCGGCAATACTGTCCGGCTTGGTATCCACTTCTCTTAACCCGGCAACCACCCGCGCCTGTTCCCGCTCCAGGACGTTTACAGCAAACTCGGGATGCTGTATGACATTAGCAAGGATATCCAACGCCTGCTTGCGTTCCCGCGCGCTGCTCAATGTGCGCAGCGTAATGCCTGCGCGATCCTGATCGAAATGAGCGCCGAGTTGAGCGCCGACGTCGGCGATCGCCTTGGCAATCTGATCTTCGGATAATCCCCCGGCGCCAAGATTCACCAGATGAAGCGTCAGGCCGGCACGGCCGGATTTATCTGGTGTATCGGTGCCGCTGCCAGCCCTGAAATCCACACTGACATCGAGTATCGGTAAATCGCGGCTTTCGATGAAATACACCCGCGCCCCAGAGGGCGTTTGCCAGTACTGGATCGGCAGGGTGGCAAACGCCCATTGGGAATAAATGCCCAAAAACAGGATAAATATGAAGCGCATCACGTGCATCAGAACCTCTCGGGGCTTTCCAAAAAACGCTTTCAATCCGGGCGGCAGCGCGCCGCTGCTCAATGCCGCAACCCCGCGGGCGCAGGGGCAGGGGCCTTCTGCTCCAGCGGTTGCGGATCGAGTACTGCAACCGTCAGGCTTTCGTCCTTCAAATATTTTTTCGCCACGTCGCGTACCTGTTCAGCAGTCACGGCTTGCAATTTTTTCAACATCGTCTCCACATCACGATATGACAGCCCAATGCTTTCCAGCTGGCCGATCTGCATCGCCTGAAAAAACATTGAGTCGAGCTGAAAGACATGGCCAGCCACGACCTGGGCCTTGACTCGCGCGAGCTCCTCTTCGGTTACGCCATCGCGCACGAGTTTTTCCACTTCACTGCGCAAAGCGACTTCCAGATCGGTCACTGTTTTCCCTTCGCTGGGCGTGCCGTCGAGATAAAACGTCCCGGGACCGCGCGCGGTGGAATCATAGCCTGCACCCGCTGAATTCGCGATACGCTGCTCGCGCACCAGCTCCTTGTTAAGCCGCGCAGAGTCGTTGCCATCCAGCACGCCTGCCAGCATTTCCAGCGCATAGGGCTCCCAATCCGCGGCGGGGTTGCGTAATACCGGGGCATGATAACCCATCACGAGGTAGGGCAACCGGGCCGGCGCCTTTACCGTGATCCGCTTGATCCCGACCTGTACCGGCTCGGTCTGCGGCTTGCGCTTATTCAACGGCAGCAGCGAGCGTGACTTGATATGGCCATAATACTTTTGCGCCAATGCGAAGACTTCCCCTGGCTTCACATCGCCGACCACGACCAGCACTGCGTTGTTGGGCGCGTACCAATGGTCGTACCATTCTTTCGCATCGCCGACGCTCATATTCTCCAGGTCGTTCATCCAGCCGATGACCGGACGCCGGTATGGATGCGTTTGATAAGAAGTCGCCGCCATTTTCTCATGCACCAGCGCGCGCGGCTGGTCATCGGTGCGCAAGCGGCGTTCCTCCATCACGACTCTGATTTCCTTGGCGAACTCTTCTTCCGTCAATACCAGATTGCGCATGCGGTCGGATTCCAGTTCCATCGCCAGCGGCAGCCTGGCTTTTTGTAACTGCTGGAAATAGGCAGTATAGTCACGGCTGGTGAAAGCATTTTCACGTCCGCCTGCCGCCGCGATCCGCCTGGAAAACTCGCCACCGGGCACTTTATTCGTGCCCTTGAACATCATATGCTCCAATACATGGGCGACCCCCGTCGTGCCGTTCAACTCATCAATGCTGCCTGCCTTATACCAGATTTGCGAGATGACCACCGGAGAGCGGTGATCTTCCTTGACGATCAGCTTAAGGCCATTGCCGAGCATATATTCGTGTGCAGTGGCAGAGGCTCCGGACGAAAACAGCGAAACCAGGACCATCGCAGCAACCTGCAAACCAGAAGAAAAAGCGGTAACACGACAATAAAGTCTCATTTTTTTAATAACCTGAATCTGGGTAAACGGAATAAAATCCCGGAATAAAGTCCTGCTTGCGGTTTTCAGCCACGAATTTTAACCAAATGTTAACAGCCTAACAGAATGCCAAGTTTCTTCAAATCCAAAAATAGCCCTGCCCCTGCGGGAGCTGCGTCCACGAACTGGACAAGCAGAGTCAGACAAGGCCTCTCCCGGACCCGGGATAACCTGGGAAAGCAGCTATCCGGCCTGTTCGGTGGAGGGAAGATAGACGAAGCCCTCTTCGAAGAACTGGAAACCATCCTACTTACGGCGGATACAGGAGTGAATGCAACGACCTGGCTGCTTGATGAGCTGCGGAGGCAAGTCAAGCGCAATGGCCTGACCGATGCGGTACAGCTTAAAGGCGCATTACAGGAAGCTCTGGTCGCCCTGCTTGCACCACTGGCGCAACCCCTTGAGACACAAGCAAGCAAACCCTTCATTATCATGCTGACGGGCGTGAATGGCGCGGGTAAAACCACCTCCATCGGCAAACTCGCCAATCATTTTCAATTACAGGGAAAAACCGTGCTGCTTGCGGCCGGCGACACGTTTCGCGCCGCTGCACGCGAGCAACTGATGGCCTGGGGCGAGCGCAACGGTGTCGCCGTCATCGCACAGGAGAGCAGCAATCAGCAAAAAGGAGATCCCGCGGCGGTGATCTTCGATGCGGTCAATGCCGCCAAAGCGCGCGGCATCGATATTGTGCTGGCGGATACCGCCGGACGGCTCGCCACACAATTGCATTTGATGGAGGAGATAAAAAAGGTGAAGCGCGTCATCGCCAAAGCCGAGCCAGGCGCACCGCATGAAGTGTTACTGGTGCTCGACGCCAATATTGGTCAGAATGCGGTGAATCAGGTACAGGCCTTCGACAACGCGCTCGGTCTCACCGGCCTTATCATTACCAAGCTTGACGGGACCGCCAAAGGCGGCGTAATCGCCGCTATCGCCAGGCAGCGCCAGCAAAAGCTGGCGCTGCCTATCCGCTTCATCGGCGTAGGCGAAGGCATCGATGATTTGAGGCCCTTCGATGCGCGTGAATTTGTCGAAGCAGTATTCGATTGAAAATTATGGAAGCATTGCAAACTAAAGTCGGCAACACATTCAAAAGAATCAATGATTAGCTTCAATCAGGTCTGCAAACGTTATCCAAACGGTTTCGATGCGCTCAGGAATATTGACTTTACTCTTGAGGCAGGTGAAATGGCCCTGATCACCGGCCATTCGGGAGCAGGCAAAAGCACACTGCTGAGGCTCATTGCCGCCATCGAACGTCCCACTTCCGGCAGTATTATTGTCAATGGGCAGAATGTGAGCGCGCTTAAAGGAGGGGCCATTCCATTCCTGCGACGCAACCTCGGCCTGGTTTTCCAGGATCAAAAAATCCTTTTCGACCGGACCGTGTTCAACAACGTGATGCTGCCTCTGCAAATCAGCGGTTTTGATTCCAGAGCAGCCACGGGACGGGTACGCGCCGCGCTCGACAAGGTCGGATTGCTGGACAAAGAAAAAGCACGGCCCATTACTCTTTCCGGCGGGGAGCAGCAACGCCTGTGCATCGCCCGCGCGATTGTAAATCGACCGTCCATACTCATCGCTGACGAACCAACCAGCAACCTTGACGCTGACTACGCCAAAGATATCATGGAAATGTTCAAATCATTTCACCAGGTGGGCGTGACTGTCCTGATCGCCACCCATGACGTGGAGTTGCTGGGAAGCACGCGGCTGCATATTTTTGCGCTCAATCATGGCGAATTGGCGGTATGAGCGTGTGGTTTGCTCATCACTGGTATGCGTTTGTCCTGGCGCTTAAACGGCTGGTGGGCGCGCCAATTGGAAGCCTGCTCAGTATTGCCGTCATCGGAATTGCCTTCAGCCTCCCCGCTGGAATTTACATGCTGCTGGAAAACCTCCAGGCATTCTCGGGTCAGGTTTCGGGGGCACCGCAACTGAGCCTGTTTCTGAAGCTGGATGCCAATAACGACGAGGTAGCTCAAATTGAATCACGTTTGAGAGAACACCCGCAGGTCGCGAGCTTCGAGTTCATATCCAGGGAAAGCGCATTGATGCAATTCAAGCAGGACAGCGGGCTGGCGGACATTGCGGACGGTCTTGAACAAAATCCGCTACCCGACGCTTTTGTGATTAATGCCAGAAGCCTCCCGCCCAAGTCGCTGGAAGAATTGCAGGCTGAGTTGCGGACCTGGCCCGGAATCGAACATGCGCAGCTTGATTCGGCCTGGGCCAAGCGGCTGGAAGCGCTGCTCAGACTGGGCCGGCTGGCAGTCCTGATCGTTGCCGGCCTGCTGAGTTTCGCGCTCGTTGCCGTGACATTTAACACCATACGCCTGCAAATTCTTACCAAGCGGGATGAGATAGAAGTGTCGAAATTGATCGGCGCAACCAACGGCTTCATCCGTCGTCCTTTTCTCTACTTCGGCGCCATCCAGGGGATGGCGGGCGGCGCTGCGGCATGGCTCATTATTTCTCTCGGAATCCGTCTGATAGATGATGAACTGGGAGGGGTGATGCAGCTATATGAGATCAACTTGCGTCTCTATCATCTTTCACTTGAGGACAGCCTGAGCTTGTTGCTATTCTCCGCCTGCTTGGGTTGGGTGGGTGCCTGGTTGTCGGTAGCAAACCACCTCTGGCAAATAGAACCAAGGTAATTCATAAGGTTAAGCGTCCCTTACGCACCCCCGCAGGGAACTTTCCGCGCCTGTTGACTCTCTCATTCGAAGAGGTTAATTTAGTAGGAGACTCAAGGAGGATACATGACTTTCGCTTTAGCCCTACCTTCGGCGGGCGGTAGCATTGAAAGCTACGTTCAGTCTGCCAATCGCTTTCCCATTCTTTCCCAGGAAGAAGAAATTCGCCTGGCGCGATCTTTGCGGGATGAGGAAAATATAAACGCGGCTCGTCAGCTGGTGTTGTCACACCTGCGCGTCGTGGTCGCCATTGCCCGCGGCTACAAAGGTTACGGCCTGCCTCAGGCCGATCTGATTCAGGAGGGCAATGTCGGCCTTATGAAAGCGGTCAAACGTTACGATCCTGAACGTGGCGTAAGACTGGTATCCTTTGCAGTACATTGGATCAAGGCGGAAATCCATGAATTCATACTGCGTAACTGGCGATTGGTAAAAATTGCCACTACCAAGGCACAACGCAAGCTGTTTTTTAACCTGCGCAGCATGAAGCCGGTTCTGGACACCATGAACCCCACGGAAATCAATGCCGTGGCTAGGCAATTGGGGGTCAAACCGGAGGAAGTGGTGGAAATGGAGACTCGCTTCAACGGACGTGACATCTCACTCGAACCTCTGTCTGAAGACGACGATGAGACATTCAGCCCCATCGCATATCTCACAGATAGCTCGGAACCCGCACAATTGCTGGAAGCTGAACAAACCAGGCGCTTACGCGGCGAAGGACTGGAACAGGCGCTGGCCAGCCTGGACGCACGTAGCCGGCACATCATCGAAGCACGCTGGCTGCGGGAAAAAGATACCGCAACCCTGCATGACCTTGCTGACGAACTGGGCGTCTCCGCCGAGCGTATCCGTCAGATCGAAGCCAAGGCAATGCAGAAAATGCGCGGAGCGATAACACCAGCGTAATCGCCACGATCATATCAGCTCTGGCTGGTCTTCGCCCATTGTTCCGGCGTCAGGGTTTTCATGGATAATGCATGAATCTCCTGCTTCATCCTGTCGCCAAGCACACGGTAAACGAGTTGGTGCTGCTGCACCATGTTCTTGTCCCGGAATTCCGCGCTGACAATGACGGCCTCGAAATGACGGCCATCATCGCCTGCCACTTCCACCAATTCGCATGGCATAGAGGTTTCAATATGTTTTTTTATGCTTTCCGATGTGACCATTCTTTCTTCCTTTATATGAAATGGCTTTTCAATAGAATAAGCGATTATTCGATCAGAATCGAAAACGATAGCTGCTGTGCAGGTTCATCCTCGGCGATTCGCTCGCATGGGTTTTGGAATGCTCTTAATGCCGGATCTTGTAGCCTTTCTTCAGCATTTGCAATGTCAGCCATGATACCGCCAGGAAGCACGTTGCTACAATGCCGAGGCTGACATAAGGTGAAATATCGGACACACTGAAAAAACCGTAGCGGAACCCGTCAATCATATAGAAGAACGGGTTCAGATGCGACACCCCCTGCCAGAACGGCGGCAATGAGTGAATCGAATAGAACACTCCCGATAAAAACGTCAGCGGCAGAATGACGAAGTTCTGAAATGCGGCAAGCTGATCAAATTTTTCCGCCCAGATACCCGCGATAATCCCCAACGCCCCCAGCAATGCACTCCCCATGACGGCAAATGTAAACACCCACGCCGACGAACGCAAGGGCACGTCGAAAAAGACGAGCGTCACCAGGTAGACCCCAAGTCCCACCGCCAGCCCGCGCACGACCGAGGCCAGCACATAGGCCATAAAAATTTCCCGGTAGGACAGTGGCGATAAGAGGACAAAGACGAGATTGCCTGAGACCTTCGATTGAATCAGGCTGGATGACGAATTCGCGAATGCATTTTGCAGGATCGCCATCATCACCAGTCCCGGAATCAGAAAAATGGTATAAGTCACGCCGGGATAGGCCTGCACGTGTTCTTTTAGCGCATGGGAGAAAATCATCAGATAGAGCAATGCGGATAGCATGGGCGCAAAAACGGTTTGGAATCCCACTTTCCAGAATCGCAGCAATTCCTTGTAGAGCAGGGTCGGAAATCCGCTCATACGGACATGGATTCCGGGCGTCTTGCGTTCCCCGTGATTTTCACGAACGCTTCTTCCAGATCAGGCTGCAACACCTGCAACTCCAGGATCTGCGCCTTCGCCACGCGCAATGCCGCCATCACATCTTCAAGCTGCGAATATTTGGTGAGCGCCAGAATATAGTATCCTTCCTCGCGACTGCTCACTAACGGTTGCAGCATTGAAGGCAGCGTGTCGGGCGACAGCCGCAGTCGCACCGAGCATCCGGGAATGCTGTTGATGAGATTCCTGATGCTGTCGAGGGCGACGATATTCCCTTGTTTGAGCATTGCCACGCGGTTGCATAAGGCTTCCGCTTCATCAAGATAGTGGGTGGTTAGCACAATGGTGTGACCGTTGCGATTCAGCTGCTTGACGAAACGCCAGAGCGCCTCGCGCAACTCCACGTCCACACCCGCGGTAGGCTCATCCAGAACGATCACCGGCGGCTTATGCACGAGCGCCTGCGCTACCAGCACGCGCCGCTTCATGCCGCCGGACAGGGTGCGCATGTTGGCGTCGGCCTTATCGGCAAGGTCCAGATGGTGAACGATTTCATCTATCCAGGCGCTATTCTTCTTCAGGCCGTAATAGCCGGACTGGATGGCAAGCGTTTCCCGCACGGTAAAGAATGGGTCGAATACCAGCTCCTGCGGCACGACCCCCAGCATGCGGCGCGCCTGGCGATAGCCGACGACGACGTCGTGTCCCATTACGTTGACGCTGCCGCTGCTGGCGCGGGTCAGGCCGGCAATAATATTAATCAGCGTGGTCTTGCCCGCACCATTGGGGCCGAGCAGAGCGAAAAATTCACCCGTATCGATTTCCAGGTCAACGCCACCCAGCGCATGCAATGCACCGAAGCGCTTATGCACCTGCTTGACTTCGATTGCCAGTGTCATGAGGAAGCAAATAAGAGATAAGAACCACAGGGAGCAGCGGGCGATATGCAGCCATGCGGTGATTACTGCCCGTTCCCGCCGAGAGGGCATAGCCCGAATCCGGGCGTTTTCCACTCATCGTATTTGGAACACCTTTGGGACTTAACCAACCTCGGCAATGGCTTGGTGACTCACGTCAGACTCACGCCAAGGAGAGTAATTCGGAAACGCCATATAATTGAGCGAGGCCTTTCAAGTTGGATGGCGTATTGGCGAAACAAATCCGGCGCTGACAGCGGTGAGCCTCCCGCTGCCATTCCAGCAACATGCTGACGGCCGAGGAGTCCACTTCAGTCACGTGTATCAGATCGATCACCAGATCATCCCGGTCAAACAAGGCAATGCCCCGCTCGACCACCGCAACGACGTTATGGACGGTTATTGATCCCTCGACGCTCAGTTTACCGTCCTCAGACAGGGTCATTTCCGCCGCCATGGATTACTGGGCTGAAGCCTTTTTATCGCCGGCTATCAGCGAACGATTCTTTTCCATCAGCGTTTTGATCAATTTGTCCACCCCCCCCTGCTGAACCTGGCTATTGAAAGTGCTCCGGTAATTGGTTACCAGGCTTACCCCGGCCACGGTCACATCGTACACTTTCCAGCCGTCATCGGTTTTTTCCATGCTGTAGTCGATAGGAACAGGCTGTTGGCCATGGCCCTGTATTACTTGTGTTTTTACCATGGTATCGTTATCGCCTGGCTGCCCTTTCAGCGGTTCAACCTTAATAGTATGGTCGCGATAAGTGGTCAGCGCATTGGAATAAGTACGCACCAGCAAGGTACGGAACTCTTTCACCAGTTGCTGCTGCTGCTCGGGCTCAGCCTTGGACCAGTTCTTCCCCATGGCCAGCCGGGTCATTCGGGTAAAATTGAAATGAGGCAGTATTTTGGCCTCCACCAGGTCAAGAATCTTGGCGGTATTGCCTGCCCGAATGTCCTTGTCCTGCCTGACAATTGCAAGTACCTCCTGCGCCGTATTATCCACCAGCGTATCGGGACTGGTTTCCGCTGACCATGCGGGAAGCGCAAGCAAACATCCCACCAGCAATACGCATGCACCGAAATATTTTTTCATGATTTCCTCGCTAAAATTTATTCTAACAGACCGGAATACTTCTACACGGAGAACTGCGATTTATTACTCAACCATCATTCCTGTTTCCCATCCCCTCCTGACTCCTTATTCTCTGATGCCTTGTCAAACAGGAAACGCCCGATCATCTCTTCCAGCACTAACGCTGAATTCGTTTTCATGATTTTGTCGCCATCCTTTAATACGGTCTCGTCGCCACCCGCCGCCAAGCCGATGTATTGCTCTCCTAAAAGGCCTGCTGTAAGGATGCTGGCGAAAGTATCCTTGGGGAATTCATAACGGCTATCTATGCTCATGGTTACCGCGGCATCGAAGGTCTTGGTATTAAACTGGATGTCCGTTACACGCCCCACGACCACGCCAGCACTCTTTACCGGCGCCCTGATTTTCAAACCACCGATATTCTCGAAATTCCCAATTAGCACATAGCTTTGAGCGGCACTGTAAGTGCCCATGTTTCCCACCTTCAATGCCAATACCAGCAGTGCACCGATTCCGACAATGACAAATAGGCCAACCCACAAATCCATTACTGTCCGCTGCATCAGTTCATTCCCCTGAACATGAACGAGGTCAAAATAAAATCGAGTCCCAAAATCGCCAGCGACGAGGTCACCACGGTGCGCGTGGTGGCACCGGACACTCCCTCCGCGGTAGGTGATGCATCATATCCCTCGAATACCGCAATCGCCGTGACTGCCACGCCAAAAACACAGGTCTTGATAATGCCATTGACGATGTCGTAGCGGAAATCCACTGCATTTTGCATTTGTGACCAGAATGAACCCTCGTCAACCCCGATAAGCACCACTGCGACCAGGTAACCGCCAAAAATGCCAACGGTGGAAAACAATGCCGCCAGAAACGGCATTGAAATCACGCCCGCCCAAAACCGGGGAGCCACCACCCGCGCAATCGGGTCCACCGCCATCATTTCCATTGCCGCCAATTGCTCAGTGGCTTTCATCAAGCCGATTTCCGCGGTAATGGCCGAGCCGGCACGGCTGGCAAACAACAGCGCTGCAACAACGGGCCCGAGTTCCCGTACCAGCGACAATGCAACCAGCGTGCCGACGGCCGATTCGGCACCATATTTTTGTAGCGTTTCGTAACCCTGCAATCCCAGCACCATGCCGACAAACAATCCCGATACAAGAATGATAATCAGCGAGAGCACGCCGGTAAAATAGAGCTCGCGGATAATCAGGCCGAAGCGCCGAAGGCTGGTGCCCGATTTAAGCAGTATCAACAGAAAAAATCGGCTGGCGTAGCCCAGCCGCCAAACACTGTCTATCACGCGATGGCCGATCCCCCGGATACCGAGGACGATGCGCCTAGGCAAAATCGCTCTCCAGTTTCAGATCGCTTGCGTAAGCCTCCGCAGGGTAATGAAATGAAACAGGGCCATCTTCTTCGCCG
Organism: Nitrosospira sp.; assembly: GCA_050741585.1. Classification (GTDB taxonomy): domain Bacteria; phylum Pseudomonadota; class Gammaproteobacteria; order Burkholderiales; family Nitrosomonadaceae; genus Nitrosospira. Next base: position 2,924 of record JBOIFK010000267.1, on the reverse strand, counting down.
TGCACGAACTGATGCACAAAAGGCGCAACCGATCCCCGCACCTCGGCTGGAGTACCATGCGCGGCGATCACACCCTCCGAGACGAAATAAACGTAATCAACAATTTTCAAAGACTCCTGCACATCGTGCGTTACGACAATGGAGGTCATACCTAAGGCATCAGTGAGACGACGGATCAAATTTCCGATTACGCTTAGCGAAATTGGATCGAGGCCGGTAAAGGGCTCGTCATACATGATCAGCACCGGGTCAAGCGCAACGGAGCGAGCCAGCGCCACACGTCGCGCCATTCCTCCCGAGAGCTCGGCGGGCATCAGATCATGGACGCCTCGCAGACCGACCGCCTGTAGTTTCATCAGCACCAGATCGCGAATCATGGATTCCGGCAAATCGGTATGTTCCCGCATCTGGAAAGCCACATTGTCGAATACCGAAAGATCGGTAAACAATGCGCCGAACTGGAATAGCATGCTCATTTTTCGGCGCATCTGGAAGAGCTCATCCCTTTTGAGCTCATGCACCACCTTGCCGGCAACTTTGACGTAACCCGAAGATGGAACGATTGCGCCGCCGATAAGGCGTAATAGCGTGGTTTTTCCGCTACCGCTGCCACCCATGATTGCGATGACTTTGCCACGCAACATGGTCATGTCGATTCCTTTCAGGATGGAACGCTCTCCATAGGAGAAGTTCAGTCCTTTGATTTCGACCAAAGCTTCAGGTGTCATTCTGTTCGAAAACGGATGCTTGGTTTGACGGGATTTCGATTCTAACCTAAATCCGGCGGCTGGACAGGATGGAGTATGCGGTTTTTAGGGTACAAGGCGGAGCAGCGTCTTCCGCGGGAGGGTGCTGGTCCGCAACGAGACGGATATTCCATAATTTCAAGATGCACCGGGGCAGCGCTAAGACCCGGGATAAAATACATGCAACCGATATCCGGCTGCGTTCAAGTGGCCGCTATCGAGACGAAGCTTTACGTTGAATTCATGGTCGGGCGCAATGACGCTTGCCGGATCCATATCACTTTCCAGATACGCGTCAGGAGAGAAAATATGGTTTGCAAGCGGTTGATCCTGGGGATCGGTGAGCGTCAGTTCAAATGACGGAAACGCCTGCGGATGGGAAGCATGGTTACGTACGATAGCATTCAGCGTAACGACGCCGGAATGCTGTGCATCCGCCTGCATCTCGGACGACTCTATACTCAGCAGGGCCCCATCCTGGGGCAAGGGAATAGTACATTGCAATAGCCGGCAGAATTGTTCCAGATAGGGCTTGGCGCCAGGTGCCATAATAGAAAGCTGGGCGCGGTAGAAATAGACGGCCTGCGCTGCCAGCACGACCAGCAGAAACAAACTGGCGAGGCTCCACCCGAGGAAGGACTTGCGCGCCGGCGCCGTGTCAAAAGCATATCGCTCTGCCGCATAATCCTCCGACGCATAGTTTTCCGCCGCATAGTTCTCTCCGATATAGGGCTCCGCGATACGGTTCTCCACTGCGTCGTTCCCGGGAGGGGAATCCTGCGGCGTGCTGATTGTATCCGATGCTTGCGAATTCGTTTCGTCCGCAGCTGGCAATTCGAAACTTGACGCTTCGTGAGGCACCGCTTCCGCCATGGCTTGCGGCTGTATGGCCTCCTGACCGGTAGCCGCGGTCGAGACTTTCTGATTGGATAAAGCTGACAACAGCTCCCTGACGCCCCCGGAATCGCGCGTGCCCTCTGACGTATCCTCAACTGTCGTCCTGGTTAAATCAATGGCTTCGGGCTCCTGTGTCGTCGCCAGCGTGGAAAAGCCGTTGAATACCTGTGCGCAGCGTCCGCAACGCACATCGCCACCGTGCGCCTGCAAATGCATGGGGGTGACGCGGAAAGCCGTGGCGCAATTAGGGCAGCGAGTTACAAGCGCCATAGCCGTGGTTTTGCAAGTGGCTCAAATTCACGTTTTCGTCCCTGTCAGCAATGCCCAACCCTCCTGTTCCCCTGCGATACGCATCTTGAACCATTGCCGATAAACTTGCTTTACCTCTTCCGCCTGTTCAATGAGTATGCCGGAAAGCGCGATAAGCCCACCCTTACGGGTAGCGCGCATCAATATCGGGGCCAGCATGATCAAAGGATTGGCAAGAATATTGGCAACCACCATATCCGCCCGGCCGTCGCGTGCCGGTTTTATCTGCTTCACAAGGTCAACCGTAAAAAATTCCGCTTTTGTTTCGTCACATCGATTGATTATGGCATTTTCGCGGCTTGCTGCAACCGCCTGGGGATCGATATCTATCCCCACCGCATGGCTTGCTCCCAGCTTCGACGCGGCGATGGCAAGTATGCCGGAGCCGCAACCATAATCCAGAACATATTCGCCTCCTTGCAGGTTTTCGTCAAGCCAGGTGAGACACAGTTTGGTGGATGGATGACTACCTGTGCCGAAAGCCAGCCCGGGATCAAGGATAAGATTGACAGCAGCGGGATCGGGTATCTGATGCCAGCTGGGGACGATCCATAATCGTGGCGATATCTGAATCGGACCGAACTGCGATTGCGTAATCCGTACCCAATCCCGATCCTTCACGTCCGTCAATCGATAGGTGGGTGGACTGGAAAGCCGGGCTGCCTCCGCTGCGGCGTTCACGATCGAAATGATATCTGCATCTGCGTCGAACAAAGCGGTCAGTTCCGACGCAGACCAGATTTCTCCAGACGGCTCACCGGCTTCGTCGAATAGAAACTGCTCACGTTCTGTCCCGGCCGCCGCATCGTGTATATCCGTTGACAAGGCGCCCAGTTCAAGCATCGCATCGCTCAAAACCTCTGCATGTGCGCTATCAGTTTCCATGGTAAGGGAAATCCAGGACATGTTAACCTAAATCCGGTAGTTGACCGCTCATCTAATAGATCAGTGTTATGATCAATAACAATATTT